>BEHT01000008.1 GCA_002898575.1 bacterium HR17 | reverse complement strand
CAAGAGACGCGCCCTCCGAAGGTTGAAGGTTTGCTGGGAGGGCGGCTCTCCTGAGCCGCCGCAGAGAGCAAGCGGCGCGTCAAGAGACGCGCCCTCCGAAGGTTGAAGGTTTGCTGGGAGGGCGGCTCTCCTGAGCCGCCGCAGAGAGCAAGCGGCGCGTCAAGAGACGCGCCCTCCGAGGTGTTGAGGGTTTATTCGGAGGGCGGCTCTCTGAGCCGCCGCAAGGAAAGTGGCGCGTCAAGAGACGCGCCCTCCGAGTGTTGAGGGGTTATTCGGAGGGCGGCTCTCCTGAGCCGCCGCAGAGAGCAAGCGGCGCGTCGGAGACGCGCCCTCCGAGGCGGAAAATTCAGCAAAGCACATGGCAATAGACACGCGGGTGCCGCCAACGCTGAGAGGAACGGTGAGTTGTCCATGAGCGTTTTGGATGCTGTGACGGACATGCTGCGCAGCACTTACGAGCAGGGCAAATGGACGGATGGGCAGCGGTTTTTTGTGCAGGTGCGCGCCTACCAGAACACGCAGGTCGTTATTCGGCTGTTCAATATGGAAACGGGCGTCACCTACGACCGCATCTATGACTTGGCAGATGGCATTATTGTAGCGGAGCGGGAAAAGGGTCTGGGGGGACTGTGAATGTTGCCGACGGCGTGGCGTTGGCTGGCAGATTATGCCGTTGCCAAGGAGCGGTTAGTCATCGGGCTCATTTCGGGCACTTCTGCTGACGGTGTGGACGCCGCGTTGGTGCGGGTCGTCGGCATGGCACCCCAGCGAGTAGAGACGCTGGCGTTCACGACGCTGCCCTACCCCGCTGACCTGCGGCGTGTTGTCTTACAAGCGTCCCACGACGGTGATGCCGCAACATTGTGCTGGCTGCACTTTGCGTTGGGGGAACTGTTCGCCGAAGCGGCACGGCGGGTGGCGGAACTGGCGCGCGTCCCGTTGCAACGGGTGTGTTTGATCGGCAGTCATGGGCAAACGGTGCGGCATTTGCCCCCGCCGCTCCGACGGGCGCGTCGCGTCAGGCGCTTTGCGCGGATGGGCACCCTGCAGCTGGCGTCGCCAGCGGTCATCGCGCTGCGTACGGGCGTGCCCGTCGTCAGCGATTTTCGGGCGAAGGACATGGCGGCTGGCGGGCAAGGGGCACCGTTGGTGTCGCTGGTAGATTGGCTGCTGCTTCGCCACCCGCACAAAACGCGGGTCGCCCTCAACCTCGGCGGCATTGCCAACCTGACTGTCCTGCCGGCGGGCGTGGGTCCAGACCGTGTGGTTGCCTTTGACACGGGGCCGGGCAACATCCTGATTGACGGCGCCGTGCGCCACTTTTCGCGTGGCACGCGCACTTATGACCGCGACGGAGCGTGGGCGCGCAAGGGACAGGTGGACTCTGCATTGCTGCAGTGGCTGATGCGCCACCCTTTCCTGCGGCAGCCGCCTCCAAAGTCAACGGGGCGGGAGATGTTTGGCGATGCGTTTTTGCAACAGGTCGTCGCCCAAGCCCGGCGGCGCCGGTTGACCCCACATGATGTCGTGATGACATTGACGGCGTTCACCGCTGCCAGCATCGTCGACGCCATCGTGCGGTTTGTGCTGCCCCGCGTGGAGGGTGTGGATGAACTGATCGTCAGCGGTGGCGGGGCAAAAAACCCCGTGCTGATGGCGCTGCTGCAAGAGCAGCTGCCAACCGTTAGCGTGCATCGCAGCGATGCGCTGGGCATTGACCCTGATGCTAAAGAGGCTATTGCCTTCGCCGTTCTGGCGCACCGGACAGTCATGGGGCTGACAGGCAACTTGCCGGCAGCGACTGGTGCTCACCAACCTGTCATCTTGGGCAGCGTGACCCTGCCCGAATGAAACTTGTTGTCCCTCTAGCGGAAGCGGTATTGCTGGGGGGTAAAAGGGCTTGACCGCCGCTATGGGTCAAGGGTGTCGCCAACACAACAGCCAACCCCACCGACGGCACCGTCGCGGTTGACTTGGTTGTGCTCAAGGGAGACAGGCTTGAGCGTGGAGGGGTAGGCGCATCACCGCGTGAGGCGGCGCATGACTAAGCCCGAGGGGGCTTTGGGGACGAAATAGGTCGTTTTGGGTGGCATACGGTGACCGGCAGATGCCACCTCCCACACGAGGGACGGCGGCACCGAGCGCAGCAGGACGGCTAAGCCGCCGTCTCGCTGGGCGAATGCCATCGCGGTGGCGGCGTCATGGGTGTAATCCAACGCCACGCTCTCGGGTGTCACGCCCGCGCCTGCCAGTGCGAGAGGGAGCACCGCGTGGTGCAAAACCGCTGTGTCCACTTTTCGCAACAGAGGCGGCAACTGGGACAAGGCTTGTGCCACGCCGCTCTCAAAGCCGTAGACAATCAGTTGCCAGACACGCCCTTGGGCGACTACGAGAAAGGCGTGGGCGGCGGTGGCGGCAAGCAACTGCTCGGCGCCTTCGTCGCTGCCGTCCCACTCCACTTTAACCGTGCGGAAACGGCGCATCAACTCCCTCAAGACCCGTTCTACCTGCTCCGGGTGACGAAACCGCAGCAACCGATGGGTCGGCAGAACGGTGGCGTTGCGCTGGTGGTCAGCGAGGACGATGCCGACGAAGTTGGCGGGGTGGTCGGGGTCCGCCCGCGTTTCGGGCAATTCGTCGCGGAACGCCAGCGCTGTCTCGTAACGGTGGTGTCCGTCGGCGATGACGACCTGCTGCCCCTGAAGCAAACGATTGACTTCAGCGGTGAAAGCGGTGTCCGTTATCCGCCAGACGCAGTGGGTCACGCCGTTCAGCTGGGCACAAAGCCAGGGGGTGCCAGTGGCGGCGGAGCGCAGCAGGGTCTGCCACTCGCCCGTGTCGTCGCTGATGAGCCCGTGCACTTGGCTGAGTTCCGCGCCCATCGCCCGCAGCAACGCCAACCGGTCGCTTTTAGGCTTGGGCATCGTGTGCTCGTGCGGGCGGACCAGACCTTGCTCGTAAGGTGTGAGGGGGATGGTGGTGAGCAAAAGCCAATGCTCGCGCTCTTCTCCCCGCCACCGAAAACGCTGGGTATACACAAACTGGCTGGGTTCGTCCAGCTCCAAAAGAGTCCCATCCGCAAGCCACTGGCGCCACAACCGGGCTGCCGCGTCGTAGCGGTCAGCCTTGTCGCGGTCAAGGTCAGGCGGCAGGATCAGCCGAACGATGTTGCACGGGTGGCGAGCCAGCAGGTCCGCGCACTCCCGTTCGCTGACGGTGTCGTAAGGTGGCGCGATAAGTTGACTCAAATCAGCGCCTTGCAGGTTGAAAACAACCGGACAAAAAGGGACTACCCATAGCCGTCGTTCGCTCATCACCCTCGGTGCACAGACGCTAGGGAGCATCTGTGCCGGCGTGTCACCTCCTTGCTGAAAACCGTCAGAATGATGACGCCGTTGCCGCTGCAGTGTAACGCGGGTCAGGTGTAAGACGATGGGCTATAATGGTGCAGGAACTGCGTCGTGTTCTAGGAGGCAAATGCGACGATGGGGAGCACCATCAGCCGGCAGACGAACCGATCGTTGCTACGGCAGGGGCAGCGAACTCAGGTCAGTCCCTACACATCCTTGCGGGCTCTGCCAGGCAAGGAAATGACTTTTCGCAAAGGTGAGGCGCTGTTTTGGGAAGGCGAAGAGCCACAATGGCTTTACCTGATTGAGCAGGGAAAGGTTATCTTGTCCAAAGCCTTGCCGGCAGAAAACAAAACGAAAACGATCGTTGCCGTCTGTCTGCCTGGCGATCTGGTAGGTGAAGTGGCGGTGTTGGACGGACAGCCTTACGACACCGATGCCGTCGCTTTGACCCAAGTGACGACCTTTCGTATTCCCCGCGAGGCGTTTTTGTACGCTTTGCAAGTCAACCCAGCGTTAGCGCTGCAGATCATCAGCAGCTTAGCAGCCCGCCTGCGCCAAGCACAAGAGGTCATCCGCTTGCTCAGCACGCAGCGCGTGGAAAAACGGTTGGCAGCGTTGTTGCTGGCGTTGATGGGGCGGTTCGGAACGCGTACCAACGAGGGTATCGTCCTTGACAGCAGTTTTAGCCGCTACGATTTAGCGGCGATGGCAGGGACGACCGTTGAAACGACCGTCCGCACGCTCAGCGCTTGGGCGCAAGACGGTATCATCAAAAAGCATCGCCGGCAAATCGTCATCGTGGACGCCCGCAAACTCGCTCAAATCGCCCGCGAACCCTGACATAGCGGCGCATGCCAAAGGCATCGTAGTGCCGAGCGAGTGTGTCCCCCGACGGGCAAGTAGCGTCCCAACCCACGAGAGCAAAGGGCATCGCGTGCAAAAGTTCTTACGGCACGAATTTGTTAAATGCGACCTTTACAAATTGGCGGGGGACGGCTATAATGTGTGTGGCGCATGGCGCTTGTGAACCTGCTGCAATGTCGGGCGTGGGGCCGTGATCGTGCCTCAGTAAAGGATGGCGAACTGTAATGACGGAGAGAGAGCAATGGCTCAATTTATCACCCCCGCAGCGCGCCATCGTGCGGTTGTTGAAGGAATGGGGCAAGGGCACTGTCGCGCAATTGAGCAAAATGTTGGGGCTGAGCCGCGTGGCTGTCCACTATCATTTGAGACGGTTGAAAGCACAAGGTGTTGTTCAGGGACAGGTTGAACGGCGTGGGCGGGGACGGCCTCGCGTGGTGTTCCGTCTGACCCAAGCAGTGCAAGAGCACCTGTTTCCCCGCCGCTACGATATGTTGGCGACGGTGATGCTGGACGAAATCGTGGCAGATATGGGTAGAGAGTATGTGCGGAAACTGTTTCAGCGGTATCGCCAACGGTTGCTGGCGCGTTTCAACTGCCCGCGAGCGCCGTTAGCGGAAAGGGTGCGGGCTTTGACCCAGTTGCTCGCTGACGAAGGATACATGGCGTATTCGGAGGAAGCGTCTGACGGGTTCGTCATCACATTGCCCAATTGTCCCATCGCTGAAGTGGTGCGGCAGTTTCACGAAGCCTGTGATTCGGAGTTAGAGGTTCTTGCAACGGTGTTAGACGCACCAGTAGTGCGCAAATGCCATCAAGCTGCAGGCGACCCTTGTTGCCGCTATTTTGTCGCGAAAACGACGAAACCTGCGAAGGAGGTCGTGCGTCAATGAGCGAGGCGTTGGAAATCCGTAACTTGCGCGTTGCCGTTGAAGGGCGGGAGATCCTGAAAGGCGTCAATTTGGTCGTGCCCAAAGGGGAAATCCATGCGATGATGGGCCCCAACGGGTCAGGCAAAAGCACTCTCGCCCAAACCCTTTTGGGGCATCCGCGCTATGAAGTGCTAGACGGTGAAGTTCTCTGGAAGGGTCAAAACATTTTGGAGCTTGCGCCCGACGAACGGGCGAAGTTGGGCTTTTTTCTGGCATTTCAGTATCCCGTTGAAATTCCCGGCGTCATCTTGGGCAACTTCCTGCACATCGCCTACCAAGCCGTCAAAGGTGTGGAAATTCCTATCGGTCAGTTCAACCGGTTGCTGATGCAAAAACTGCGCATGTTGGACATGGACCCCAGTTTCATCGGGCGCGGGCTTAACGAGGGCTTTTCGGGCGGTGAGCGCAAACGCTGCGAAATTCTGCAGATGGCGGTGCTTGAGCCGGAATTCGTCGTTATGGACGAAACAGACTCTGGGTTGGACATTGACGGTGTGCGGGTCGTCGCCAACGCCGTCAACAAACTCTACGAGCAGTCGGACAGGCAGATGGGCTTTCTCATCATCACCCACTACTCGCGTATCTTGCGTTACATCCAACCGCTGCACAAAGTCCATGTCATGATGGACGGACGCATCGTCCTTTCGGGCGGTCCTGAGTTAGCCGACACGTTGGAGGAAAAAGGCTACGACTGGCTGGAAGAGCAACTCAAAGCCGAAGGTGTTTTGGCGTAACGCCGCATCAAGGAGGGACAAACGATGAGCGAGCAAGAGCAGCGACTCAAAGAGTTGGCGGTCTACAAATACGGCTTTCGCGATGAAGACGCCGCTTACGAGTTCGTCGTCCCGAAGGGGTTGAGCCGCGAGGTCGTAGAAGCCATCTCGCACTACAAGAACGAGCCCGACTGGATGCGCAAAATCCGCTTGCAGGGGCTGGAGATTTTCTTCCGCAAACCGCTGCCGACTTGGGGTGCGGATTTGTCCGAGTTGAACTTTGACGAAATCACCTACTACGCCGCCCCGACCAAACGGAAATTCCGCTCGTGGGACGAAGTGCCCGAATACATCAAGCGCACCTACGAACGGCTGGGCATCCCTGAAGCGGAGCGCAAGTTCCTCGCCGGCGTCGGGGCACAATATGACAGCGAGGTCGTGTATCACCGCATCCGTGAGGACTTGGAGCGGCAGGGCGTCATCTTCGTGGACATGGACACAGCGGTGCGTGAATATCCCGACATCGTGAAGGAATACTTTGGGACGGTCATTCCCCCGACCGACAACAAGTTCGCCGCCCTCAACACAGCGGTCTGGTCGGGCGGTTCCTTCGTTTATGTGCCAGCGGGCGTCCATGTGGAGATGCCCTTGCAAGCCTACTTCCGCATCAACGCTGAGAACATCGGACAGTTTGAGCGCACTCTCATCATCGCCGAAGAGGGCAGTTTCGTGCATTACATAGAGGGGTGTTTGCCCGCTGGTGAGCAAATCAGCGTCGGCGACCGATGGGTCAACATTGAAGCCGTCAAACCCAGCGATTTCGTCGTAACCGCAACGGGGGAGAAGCGGCGCGTCCGCGCTGTCATGACCCGCCACTACAAAGGTGACCTTATTGAAGTCGTTCCCGTCTCGCCCCACAACGCGTTCCGCTTGACCCCTGAGCACCCCGTTTTAGCGGTGCGCCGTGAAGATGTGGCGGTGCGCCGAAAGCAGCGCGACGGCCGGCTGCCTGAAGTGGACACCACAAAATTGCTCCACGCTCAACCGACTTACATCCCTGTCGGGGAACTGAAGGTCGGCGACTTTATCGTGTTCCCGAAGGTCAAGTCAGGCGACTTTAGCCCCGCCTTTACTGACGAACAGTTGCGGCTGCTGGGTTATTACCTTGCTAAAGGCACCGCGTATGTGCACACCAAGTTGAATCAATCTGTCGTCACTTTCACCTTCGGCGAACACGAAAAGGACGCCATTGAGGAAGTCAAGGCGCTGGTTCGCAAGGTAACGGGCAAGAGGGCACAGGTGGTGCGGTTGCCTCATCGCCACGCCGTCGACATCCGGGTTGGCTCTCGTGAGTTGGTGGAATTCTGCCTGAGGCATGCGGGCAAGGGCTCTGCAACCAAGCAACTCAGCCCTGAAATCATGGCGTTGCCCCCAGAACAAATAAAGCCGCTGCTGGACGCTTACTTCATCGGCGACGGCAATGTGTGCGTCAAAAAAGGGCGCAGCGCGATGAAGCAGGTCAGCACGGCTTCGTTGACTTTGGCGCGTCAAATCCAAGAGTTGCTGGCGCGCATGGGTGTTTACGCCAGCATCTTAGAGCGCAAAAGCGGCAACGATGTCATTCAAGGTCGGCAAATCCGTCGCAAAGACCGGTTCCTCGTCGTATGGACGGAAAACAAGCGGTGGAGCGCAGTCCGAGACGCTGGTGACTACTTCTTGGTGCCGGTCAAGGCAATTCGGCGCATCCCTTACGACGGCTTGGTGTTCAACCTGCATGTGGAACATCCGAACGCTTACCTCGTTCGCGGCTTTGTTGCCCACAACTGCACCGCCCCTATCTACTCCACCAACAGCCTGCACAGCGCCGTCGTGGAGTTGATCGCCAAGCCGGGCGCGACCATCCGCTACACGACCCTGCAGAACTGGTCCCACAATGTCTACAACTTGGTGACCAAGCGGGGCGTCGCTTACGAGGATGCAAAGATCATCTGGGTGGACGCCAATATCGGTTGCGTGTGCGAGGGTGAATTGGTCTACACGGAGCATGGACGGACGCCCATTGAAGCAGTGGAGCCTGGCACGAAAGTCTGGAGTTTTGATGAGGCTACCAAGCGTTGGGTTCTTCGTCCCGTCGTTGCCCGCAAGTTTAGCGGCTTGAAGCAGGTTTATGAGGTCGTGTTCTCTAACGGTCGGACTGTCAGGTTGACCGACAACCATCCGTTGCTGGCAATTCGTTACGACCCGACAAGACCAAAGGAGTCAGGGCGCTATACTCTCCGATGGACTCCGTTAAGCCAACTGACCGTGGGTGATGCCGTCATCGTCCCGACCGCTTTGCCGTCGGAAGGGCAACTTTTCCGCCTTGCGCGACCGAACTTGCCAGAAAAGGTTGTCGGTCGTGATCAGCGGGGCTACGAAATGCAAACCCGTTCCCGTTTGCCCGTCGCTTTGCTTGAGGAAGCGGACGAGGATGTTTGTGAGACGCTGCGACCATCCCTGACCGATGGTCTGCAAGTGAAACTGCGGCAGCCTCATCGGGTCAAAAACTATCGGCAAACGGAAGGTATCCGACCGACCCATTTGCTCTCAGACGACACAGGCATCACGCACATCGTCGCAATTCGCCCGTCTGTCATCGCGCCAACTTACGACCTTGAAATTGAGGGGACTTCCAACTTTGTCGTTAACGGCATACTCCTGCACAACAGCAAGGTGACCATGAAATATCCCTGCGTTTACATGGTCGGCAAAGGGGCACGGGGTGAGGTGTTGTCCGTCGCCTTTGCGTCCAGCGGGCAACATCAGGACGCAGGGGCGAAAATGATTCACGCCGCACCCTACACGACCAGCGTCATCACCAGCAAGTCCATCAGCGTCTTCGGCGGTCGGGCGACTTATCGCGGCATGGTCAAGGTTTACCCCAACTGCAAAGGGGCGAAGGTCAATGTCCGCTGCGACGCGTTGTTGCTGGACGAAATCTCTCGCACCGACACTTACCCCGTCATGGAGATTGAAGAGGAGCAGGTGGAAGTTGCCCACGAAGCGACTGTCAGCAAGATCGGTGAGGAGCAACTGTTCTACCTGCAATCGCGCGGCTTGACCGACGACCAAGCCATCAAGATGATCGTTAACGGCTTCTTCCGCGACTTCGCCAAAGAACTGCCGATGGAATATGCCGTAGAGTTCACACGGCTCATTGAGTTGCAACTGGAGGGCTCGGTCGGATAAGCGGCGCCCCATGAGACGAAGTGCTTTGCTTTGCGCGGCGCGGGGTCAGAACGGTCTTGGAGAAATCCTACCTACCCTCCCTTGGCGCTGGGCACGGGCGCTGAACAGGTTAAGTTGCAACCGTGAAAAATTTGCCTTTGGAGGTTGATGCCGCAATGGCGGAGTTGGTCGTTCCGACGCAGATTGGGCTGGACGCGTTGGAGTTCCTGGCAGAGCGCAACAACGAGCCCGATTGGCTCGGGCAATTGCGCCGAAAGGCGTGGGACGCTTTTGAGCAAATCCCGATGCCGACGCCGCGAGATGAGGAATGGCGCCGAACGGATTTGAAAGGCTTTCGGTTCGCCGACTATGCGCCCATCTCTTTCCCGCCTTACGACGCCGCGCCGTCGGTAGACGCTTTGCCCGACGAACTGCAGCGGTTTTTGCATCCTGGTGCGGAAGAAGGCAATGTCGCAGGCTTGCTCATCCATCACGGCGCAAAGGCAGTGTATCGTTGCCTCAGCGAGGAAGCCGAACGCAAAGGCGTGATTTTTGTGGACATGGCGACGGCGCTCCGGGAGCATGCCGAGATGCTCCGCGGGCGATTGCATCAACTCATTGCGCCGAACGAGACCAAATTCGTCGCCTTGCATGCGGCGTTAATGAACGCCGGCGCGTTCGTTTATGTCCCGCCCCGCGTGCGGTTAGAGTTGCCGTTGCACCTGTTCTTTTGGCTGGACGCGGAACACAGTTCGCTCTTTGACCACCTGCTCGTCGTTGCCGACAAAGAAAGCGAGGTCGTTGTGTTGGCACATTATGCATCACCGCAGGGCGATTTCCCTGCGTTCAGCAGCGGTGCGGTAGAAATCTTTGCCGAACCAGGCGCACAAGTTTACTTCATCAGCCTGCAGGAGTGGGGCGATCGGGTTTACGACTTCCATTTCGTGCGGGCGAACATTCCCCAAGATGCTTACATGCGTTGGGTGCTGACGGCGTTTGGCGGCAAACTGTGGCGCATCAACTGCCACAGCAAATTGAGCGAGCGAGGAGCGAGCACCGACATGTTGGGCATGAGCGTCGGTGCGGGCGTTCAGCAATTTGACCACCACACCTTCCAAGAGCACATCGCCCCCCAGTGCCGCAGCGACTTGCTGTTCAAAGTCGTGTTAATGGACAGGGCATCGTCCATCTATCGCGGTTTGATCAAGGTGCACAAAAACGCGCAGGGCACGGATGCGTATCAGGCAAACCGCAATTTGTTGCTTAGCCCCAAAGCGAAAGCCGACTCCATGCCGTTGCTGGAAATTGAAGCCAACGAGGTCCGCTGCACGCACGGGGCGACCATCGGGCGCGTAGATGAACTGCAACTGTTCTATCTGATGAGTCGGGGCATCTCGCGCCGTCAAGCCGAAAAAATCATCGTAGACGGTTTCCTGCGTCCCGTCATTGACAAAGTGCCTGTCCAATGGTTCGGCGATAAGATGCAGGCGTTGCTGGACGCTAAGATGCTGGCGGAAGCGAAACGGTTGGGGTATGCGTAAAGCGCAACCGCACGATACGGAGGGTCAGACGCAATGGGCGAATGGGTTCGGGTCGGCAAAAAGGACGACATTCCCGTGAATGGGGCAAAGGTCGTGATCGTGGAAGAAACGCCGATCGCCGTCTTTCGGGTCGGCGACGACGAGTTTTACGCCATTGAGGATACTTGCACGCATGACGCGGCATCGTTATCCGAGGGTTGGTTTGCAAGCGACTATGTGATTGAGTGCCCCCGACACGGGGCATGGTTTGACATCCGCACCGGCAAGGCCTTGCGGATGCCAGCAGTTTATCCCGTCCGCACTTTTGCCGTCAAGGTGGAGGGCGACGAAGTGTTCGTGGAGTGGACGCCCTCCGAGGAAGAGGGCGAACGCTGGGGCGTTCATGAACGGGAGTAATTGACGGCACCGCAATAAAGACGACGAGGTGCATCGCCGTGCACCCGAAGGGCGTCGTCAGAGTAAGCAAGGAGCGGATGGTGCAAATCGTTCGGCAATGCCCTTTGGTGTCATCGGGCAAGGCAACGCCGAATGTCAGGGACTTGACGGCAACCGCCAGCGAACACTAAAGACCTCGTGCTGACGATAGCGGGGCAATTTTCGTCGTTTTTGTGGGAGTGACCGACCATGGTGACGAAGCCCAAGTCGGCGTTAGATGCGGAAAGCGTTCGGAAGGACTTTCCGATTTTCCGTCGGACAGTGCGGGGCAAACCGCTTATCTACCTGGACAGCGCGGCGACTTCGCAAAAACCCCAGTGCGTCATTGATGCTGAACGGGCGTTTTATGAACGCTACAACGCCAATGTCCATCGGGGCGCTTACCTGATCGCTGAAGAAGCCACCGCTGCCTACGAAACAGCCCGCGAAAAAGTCGCAAAGTTCATCAATGCCCCCGGCAAAGAGTGCATCGTGTTCACGCGTGGGACGACAGAAGCCATCAACTTGGTCGCATACGCGTGGGGTTGGGCGAATTTGCGGGACGGCGACGAAATTTTGCTGACGGGGATGGAGCACCACAGCAATATCGTCCCATGGCAACTTATCGCCGAGCGGACAGGGGCGAAAATCAAGGTCGTGCCGGTTACCGACGACGGCGTGTTAGACATGGACGCTTTTGAGCGGTTGATCACGGAGCAGGTGAAAATCGTTGCCGTCACGCATGTCAGCAATGTGTTGGGCACTATTAACCCCGTGCAGGAAATTTGCCGCAAGGCGCACGAAGTCGGTGCTGTCGTGCTTGTAGACGGGGCGCAAGCAGCACCGCACTTGCCCGTTGATGTGCAGGCAATCGGCTGCGACTTTTACGCGCTGAGCGGGCATAAGATGTGCGGACCGACAGGCAGTGGGGTGCTTTACGGGCGCAAGGAGTTGCTGGAGGCGATGCCACCGTTTCTCGGCGGCGGCGAAATGATTCGCACCGTCACTTTTGAGCGGACGACTTTTAACGATGTGCCCTACAAGTTTGAGGCGGGCACACCTCCTATCGCGCAAGCCATCGGGTTGGGCGCTGCCGTTGATTACCTGACGCACATCGGCATGGAGCGGGTGCGGGCGCACGAAATTGAGTTGACCGCCTACGCACTGGAGCGGTTGCAGGAGGTGGATGGCATCACGATTTACGGTGCTGCGCCTCCAGAACAGCGGGGCGGTGTTATTGCCTTCAACATCGGCGATATCCACCCCCACGATTTGGCGACCTTTTTGGACGCGCATGGGATTTGCATCCGTGCGGGACACCATTGCGCCCAACCGTTGATGCGCCGGCTCAATGTCGCTGCCACCGCTCGCGCCAGTTTCTACCTTTACAACACACCCGACGAGGTGGATGCGCTGGAGTCCGCTTTGCGCAAGGCGGTCAGGTTCTTCGCCCGTTAGCGGTGAGGCTACTCGTTAAACCGGTAAACTTCGCGCCCAGTAATCGTTCCGTAAACATTCCATAGCCCGCCACTGACAAAATCGCCGATGACCAAACCGATGAAAAACTGGCTGACGGCGTAGTAATCACGAAAAGTCCCGTAGCGTAAGACCAACGCTTTCGCCAGCCACGCCAAAAACAGCGGGAACCACACCATCTCCATAGACCAAGTCCCCGAGATAGCATAGCCGACGGGATGAAAGGGGCTGCCGATCCAATACGCCCGCACGAAGTGCAGCAGCCAAACGAAGAGGAAGCCGCCGGCGGTAAAGGCAATGGCGCTCAAGTTGGCTTTCTGCCCCGTCGTCAGCCATGGCAGCAAATAGCGGTTATAGGCTTCCCAACCGAAACCCCGTTGGGCTCCGCCGACTTGGGCAGTGTCCGCTCCGAGGCGGTAGTAGGGCATTAGCAGCATGTAGCAGGCTGCAGGGATGCCGATAAGGATGGACAACCACAACCCGCGCCACATTGCCTTTTCCTGCCGCAACTGCTCGCCGATGACTAACCCTTCCATTGCCGTCGGCATCGGGTGGCTGCGATGCGCCCGGTTGAACCAGTAGTAGAGGGTGAAGACCGCCAAGGTCCGGGGCGTAAAAGGTTGCGTCCCGACCAATTGCACCATCACGGAACCAGGGCTGGCGAAGTGCAGGTCGTGGACGGGCGAACCAAATTCACCCCGCACCCGCGCCACGGTGAGGGAAACACCCATATAGCCGAGAAAGAACAGCACCGCCGCCCACATTTGCATCCCTGCCGCGACGCTAAAGGCGATCAAAAAGAAGGTGCCGACGGCGGTCAGAAACCATGCCCAACGGGGATGGACAGTGAAGGAGCGGACATCGTCGTTGCTTTGCCACACCATACGCAAAGTGCGGGCGATGTGGTGGCGGGCTGTCCAAAGCAACAAGGTCGCTAACCCCATGTAGGCGCCGAACGACTGTTCATGGGGGTAAGGGGGGTTGCCGAACCCGCCTGTCGGGTAACCGAAGGCAGCAGTGATAACTCGTTGCGCTTTCCAAAAGAGGTAGAAGAACCAACTGGAGAACAGCAAATCCAGCGGCAGCAGGAACCCAATGCCGATGGCGAAGGGGAAAAAGTTCAACGGTGTCCAACCGATGGCGTTCCACGGGAAATTGGTCACGAACTGACCCAAGTCAATGCGGTGGGTGTGCATCATGGGAAAAGCCGGTGAAACGACGATGCTGAGGTTGTTCAGCGTGTTGACAAAAGCCGGGACAGCAAACCCCGCCCAAAATAACCGGCTGCGGTAAAGGTGAATGTCCGTCAGGTAGAGCGGAAAGCGCGCTAAGGGAAAAGACAACTTTTCGTGCCGCACCCATTGAGGGATGAACAGGACGCTCTGCCCCATGAAAACGGCTAACATCGCCAACCAAAAGAGCCACCACCATGCCAGTGGCTTCAGCCACGCGACAAAGTTTTGCCACTGCCATACGGACGAGTTGCCCAAATACATCGCCCGCAACGCGGCTTCGTCAGTCACGATCAGCCACGACGGCAATAAGGGGATGAGCAATTCTTCGTAACGGTTCATCGGTGTCTTGAAGTAATGGACATGCCCGATGACAGACAGAAGCACTTGCGATTGGTCGTGCCCGACGAGGGCGCTGCCGACACCCAGCCCAAAGTAAAGCAGCAATAATTCACTGCGGTTAAAGATAACCCAACCCGTAAGTCGGCGCACGGCTTCGGCAATGACGAAAAACAGCAGTAACAAAAGGACGGTGTTGAAATAAAGCGAGTAAGTCGTCGGATGCCCCGTCCATTTGACGGCTTCCATCCATCCGACCCAGTAGGCGTTGAGAGGCAACAGGACTACTAAGGCGATAAAAGCGTGCGGACGCACCCGTTCCTTTTGCGCCCGCTCTACAAGTTGCGCTAAGCCTGTCGTCGTTATCGGCACCATCTTTGCGGACGCCCCAATCTACGCACAGCGTTGTAGCCTTCAAAGGCTGCCGTTACTTTAGCACTCCACCTTGTGCCGGTCAAAAAGGCAGAGCCCTTTAGCGGGGCGTTACCGCACTGCCAGAGGGCAGACCGGGCGGTTGGGGTAAGTTCAACTCTTGCTCGGTAACGGGACCTTTCTGCGGGCGGAAAAACAGCCACCAACCGACGGCTGTAAGGATCACCGCGACGGCAACGATAAGCCCAATAGCCACAGGAAGACTAATAGACCGCTGCACCCTTCCCCCCTCCTTTACGATGGCGAATGTAGCACAATTGCCGATAGCCGTCAGGGGGGCAAATAGTGGGGGCGGCGACTAAGCCGCCCCCAAAAGCAGTTGCCTACTGCCACCGCACTTCGTCATGACAGCCACCCAATGAACCGACGCCGATAACTTTGGCGCGCGGGTTGTTAGCCCAGTCGGCTTCGCTACGGGTGCGTTTGAGCCACTTAGCGTGTCCGTCCACAAAAGTCGTGTTGAAGCCCTCCATGTGACGCAAAGCCACCCACCCCCGCAACAAGCCCCAGAAGCTGTCATTGCGTAAGCCAGAGCCAGGATTACGGGCGATAGGGTCGTTGTCGTCAGGCCAATCTTGATGGCAGCGACAACTCCAGTGCTCAATCGCACCGGCGTCTGTGATCACGACGACCCGAGCGGGCTCCTGAATTTCGGCTAACTTCGTCGTAATAGGGCGGGTTGGACGGGATGCCCCCAACGGACCGATCTGGTCAAAGGTAGTGACACCCGTGCCACCACCAGTCCCGCGGAAGTTGGCGTGCCAGCAGTTGCCGCCCAAGTTCCAAGGTAACCGTTGCTTGAGGGCTCCTTCGCCCGGTGGGAAGAACCAGCGGTCACCGGTCGCGTAAGCGATGGGTCCTGACGGGCACAACGAGATTTGGTCATTCTTGTGGTAGGGATGGGACAGGTCAATCCACCACCAGCGCACCCACCGCCCCGTGATAGGAAACCATTGGTAGCAAGGCATGATGGTCTCGTCATAGTCCTGCTGATACATGTTAAACGCCATGCCAAACTGGCGCATATTAGAGAGGCAGGAAGCTTGCCGCGCCTTTTCGCGAGCCTGGCTGAACACGGGGAACAGGATGGCTGCCAGGATCGCGATGATCGCGATCACCACAAGCAATTCAATAAGGGTAAAGCCGTGACCGCGATCCCAGCCAGCAACGCATCCGTCATTGCGCGGTCGACGCCTTACCATCACACACCCCTCCTTTTAAGTTTTTGCGTCGTTCCGCCTCAAGGGCGGTTCAACGCCTTACCCGACGATAACGCCTGCGGCGCCATCACTTGACAATCAGCCAAAGGTTGCGGGGCTTGACCGTTGTTTCCGCTCGCGACCACTTGACATGAAAATCAAAGAAGATGTAGTTGAGCCCATCGTTGTGCCGCAGGTGACCGTCGTTTGTGGAGATATCTGTGTGCCATCCCCAAGTGTCGTTGTAATGCTGCGGGTCAACGAAGTAGGGCTGGCAAACCCGATGCCAACTGGCGGCACACTGCGGGATCGTCGTTCGCCCATAGCCGCTGCAGTTAGGCGTCTCGGTGATGAAAATCGTATCAGCAGGGGCTTGAACTTCAGGCTCACGGAGCGTCGCATCCACATTCCGCCACTTGTAGCCTTTCCAGTTCCAATTCTTGTCGCAACTCATGTTGTAGTGAGGTGTGGACGAAGTGGGCGGGATAGGCGAAGAGGGGCACCGAAACACGCCCTCCGGGCGCCCCAATTCGGCGCCACCCCTTTGGCGAACATACGGGAGCAATAACGACGGCCATTGCCGCCGTCCGAGATAGACAGAGCAAGATGGGTCGCCACAGTCATCAATGTAACGGGGCGGATAGGATCCGTCGTAGTCCTGCGCGTATTGAGCCGCCGCCAAGGCAATCTGCTTTTGGTTGCTCAGGCACATCGTCTGCCGCGCCTTTTCCCGCACTTTGCTGAACACGGGGAACAGAATCGCCGCCAGGATCGCGATGATCGCGATCACCACAAGCAATTCAATCAGCGTAAAGCCGAGTGTGCGCTTATCGCAAACACTGCGATGACACTGCACCACAACGGCTCCCTTAGGCGCTTTGACACCTTTAAAGCGTTTCGCAGGTGTGTGTCTTCCCTCGCCCTCGGCAGGGAAGAAAAGGCGACACCGCATCTTAATCCCTCCAGTCGTCTCGTGTCGTGCGCCCGACCGTTTATATGATGGCAGGGGTGGGGCTCTTTGTAAGTGGCAGATTTTGACCATATAAGGCGGCAGATATTGACCTCCACATCCTTTTGGTTGATTTTCGCTTTCGGCACCGTCTCGGAGGGCGCGTCGGGAGACGCGCCCTTGTATTTTCATGCCACTGTTCGGCGGCTCAGGAGAGCCGCCCTCCGACCAAACCCCATTATTCAACACACAGCACTTTTAACATCGCATTGTTGAGGAACCGTGTTGAAAAAAGGCGCATCCTTTTATAGGGTGAACACGCACATGCGCCGGTCTTGCCAGCGTGTCCGTCAACTGTTGCCGGAAGTCGCAGCGGGTGTGTCTTTCCTACCAATCAGCTGGTGGGTGCAGCGGCATATCAGGAAATGCCCAGAGTGTGCTCGTCTTTGGCGACAGCATGAGCGCCTGACGGCGTATTTGAAAACGGCGGCGCAAGGGCGCCCGACGCCTCCGCCCGAACTGTGGGCGCACATTGCGGTGCGTTTACCTGACCGAACGGTGCAAACCCAGCCAACCGTTGTCCGACGGCAATGGCAGTGGGTGTTAGCGAGTGCGTTCGTTGCCGCTCTGTTGGTGATTGTGCTGCTCCAAAGGCGTCCGGAACGGTCAATGGAAGTGGATTTGCCTTCTGCACCGCCTGACCCTTTCACGGTCGCCTTACTGCATCAGCACTTGGCGGTTACCATTCCGACGCCATTTAACAACCCGACGGTGATGGCTGGTATCGTGGCAGCCAGTGAGAAACGGTGAAATGGCGCCGGTTCGCCCTTGCATCGGCTGTCTTAGCGTTGCTCGTAGCAGCGGGATGGTGGGGGCAGGTTCAACGCAACCGCGCTGCCGCTTGGGCTTTGGTGCACAAAGCGTTGGAGTTTCATCGGCGATGGGTAGCGGGTGGTGCCGTTCAATGGTCGGTGCGGTTGCCCGACGGACGGTGGTTGACTCAAACGGCTCAAATTTCGCTGACTCGCCGCGCCCTCCAAGTGCGTGCGGCAGGGGTTGACCTCATTTGCCAATTGCCTGAGTGCCGAGTCGCTGTGCGAGCGCCGTCGCAACTGCACGTCGCTGCGGAGGAAGCCAACCAACTGCTCAATGCCGCTCGCCGATGGGCGTTGTTGCGGTGCAATTATCGGGCTGAGCCGGCAGGAACGATTTCCGTGGCAGGGCGCTTTTGTCAGTTGGTGCGTTTAATTCCGCGTCGTCGGGAGGCGTTTGAACGCCGCTTTGCGATTGACCCTGAAACGGGGATGATTTTGCGACAGGAAGTGATAGACCGTGACGGAACGGTGCTAAGTAGCGTGCAATGGCGCAAAGTGCAGGAACAGCGACGACAGCCGCACCCTGCGGTCGCCGCCTCACAGCGGGTAACGCGGTTGCCCCGATGGGCAGCAACCTTGCCCTACGGGTTCGTGGTGGCGCAAGTCTTGCGCAGCCGGTGCACCTGTTGTCCGTGTGGTATGGCGGCACAAGTTATTCATGCCACCGACGGTGCTGCAGATGTCGCCATTTATTTGCTGGAGCACCCGCAGCGGCAACGCGGGTGCCCATACTGTCGTCTGCCCCGAAGAACACCCTACTACACCCGCATCGGGGCTTTAACGACGGTCGCCGTGGGTGAACCGCAACCGATCGTCGTCATCGGCGACGCGCCGGCGCACACGCTGATGGCGATCGCGGACATTGTCCTCCGCAAGGGACGCTAAATGTCCAGTTCACCAGCGACTTCTTGGGCGTGCTGCTCTAAGAACCGTCGGCGCGGTTCCACTTGTTCGCCCATCAGGATCGTAAACAACTCGTCGGCGCGCCGTGCGTCGTCCAGAGTGACTTTGACAAGGACACGGCTTTGCGGGCTCATCGTTGTCTCTGCCAATTGGTCGGGGTTCATTTCACCCAATCCCTTGAAGCGCTGGACGGTCGCGCCGCGCCCTAACTTTCGGACGACTGCATCGCGTTCTTCGTCGGTGTAGGCGTAGTGGACCTCGCGCCCTTTGCGGATGAGGTAGAGGGGCGGTTTAGCGATGTAAACATGCCCGGCTTCCACCAACGGGCGCAGGTAGCGGAAAAGGAAAGTCAACAACAGCGTCCGAATGTGACTCCCGTCCACATCGGCGTCGGTCATGATAATGATACGGTCGTAGCGGCGTTTGCTGATGTCAAAGCCTGTCTCGGCGTTTGTGCCGCGCCGTTTGTGCTTGCCGTCTTCTACCCAGATGCCTGTGCCCAGTGCGGTGATGATGGCACGAATTTCTTCGTTGCTGAGCACTTTGTCCAAACGGTGCTTTTCCACATTGAGGACTTTGCCGCGCAAGGGTAGAATGGCTTGAGTGCGCCGGTCGCGCCCTTGTTTGGCTGTGCCTCCAGCGCTTTCGCCTTCCACGAGAAACAGCTCACAAAGGGCGGGGTCTTTTTCGGTGCAATCGGCAAGTTTGCCTGGCAGACGCGCATCGTCCAATGCGGTTTTGCGGCGCACGAGTTCTGCCGCCCGCTTGGCAGCCTCACGGGCTTGTGCGGCGCGCACCGCCTTTTGAATAATGCGGCGGGCGACGACACCGTTTTTCTCAAAGTAAGCGGTCAACTCTTCGTGCACGATGCTGAACACAATTCCTTCCACTTCACTGTTGCCCAATTTATGCTTCGTTTGCCCTTCAAACTGAGGGTGCATCAGTTTAACGGCGATGACAGCGGTCAACCCTTCACGCACATCGTCGCCGGTCAGGTTGCCGTCTTTCTCTTTGAGCAACCCGGTGCGCCGGGCAAAAGTGTTGAGAACACGGGTCAAGGCGTTCTTGAAACCGCTCTCATGCGTGCCGCCGTCCACGGTGCGGACATCGTTGGCGAAACTGAGGATTTGTTCCTGATAACCTTCGTGGTATTGCAAGGCGACTTCCACGCTGATTTCATCCAAAATGCGCCCGTCTTGTTCCACTTTGCGGGCGCCGCTAAGGTAAATCGGGCGATGTAACACTTCACGGTTGCGGTTCAGAAACTGCACATACGCCGCCAGCCCACCCTTTTCGTGGAACTCCACCTCTTCGCCGGTGCGTTCGTCGCGAAAGATGAAACGCACCTGCGGGTTCAAAAAGGCTAACTCGTGGAGTCGCTGTTTGATGCGCCCGGCGTCCCACTCAGTTGTCTCAAAAATTTCCGCGTCTGGTTTAAAGGTAACGGTCGTGCCGGTGCGGGCGGCTTTGCCGACCGCTTTCAATGGGGTAACCGGTTCACCCCGCTCGTAACGCTGATACCACACCTTCCCGTCCCGTTTGACTTGCACTTCCAGCCACTCAGACAGCGCATTAACGACGCTGATACCGACACCGTGCAACCCGCCGGCGACTTTGTAAGCACCGGACTGAAATTTACCGCCGGCGTGCAGCATCGTGAGCACGACCTCCACGGCAGGACGCCCTTCTTCAGGGTGGATGTCCACGGGGATGCCGCGCCCGTCGTCGGCAACGCTGACCGACCCGTCTGCGTGCAAGGTAACTTCAATCCGGCGGCAATAACCCGCCAAGGCTTCGTCCACAGCGTTGTCCACGACTTCTTCCAGCAAATGGTGCAACCCTCGCACCCCTGTGTCGCCGATATACATGGCAGGGCGCTTGCGGACACCCTCCAGCCCCTTCAGCACCTGGATGTGTTCCGCTTGGTAATCGGTGGCTGCAGTCGGTTCTGCGGTTTCCATCACAGCCGTGACTTCTTTGTCTGCCACGAGCGTCCCTCCTTTAGCCCCTGCACTGAGCAGACGCAAAACCCGCTTCGTTTGCTGACACGGGCACCACAAGGTCGGTGGGCGCAGCCTCAAATTGCCAATAAAAGTTTGGCACTTTTGCAGGCGGGAGGCAAGCCCATAAAGATGGCAGCGCACCAGAGCCGGCTTTTTGCTCCGATGCGCTGCCGATATTTTGCCCGTCAGCGGCAGGACGCAAGTTCACATCATTTTTTAGTGCGGCGGCGACGACGGGGTTTCGTCGTCCCGTCTTCAGGTTCGCCGATGTGGGGCAACGGTTCGGTGCTTGCCGGAAGCACCTCTACGCTGCCGGGGCGGATGAACCCAGTGCCAGCGGGAATCAGACGCCCGATGATAACGTTCTCCTTCAACCCCACCAGATAGTCGGCTTTGCCGCGAATAGCCGCCTCGGACAAGGCTTGGGTCGTGCGTTGGAAGGACGCCGCGCTCAGCCAACTGTCCGTGTTTTCGGCGACCCGCATGATGCCCATCAACACCCACTCTGCTGTCGCCGGCTTGCCGCCTGCCTCTGCGACCCGTCTGTTCTCCAATTCAAAAACGGCTCGGTCTACCAGTTGACCTGGCAGGAATTCCGTATCGCCAGGGTCAACGATTTTGCGCTTGCGAAGCATTTGGCGGATGATAATTTCCACATGCTTGTCGTGAATGTCCAGACCGTGCGAGCGGTAGACGCTTTGGATTTCGTGCAGCAAATACTCTTGGACGGCGCGGACACCCCGCAGGGTCAGCAGGGTGTGCGGGTTAATTGCCCCTTCGGTCAGGGGGTCACCGGCTTTGACTTTACTGCCGACGCGCACCTTGAAGTCAGCGTTGAACGGCACGACATAACCCTTGCGGATGACCACTTCCTTGACGCCAGCGGCTTTGAGTTGCTCAATGATGACATCTGTCAGGGGCGTGCCTTGCGGGACGAGCACCGTGTTGCCGACCTTGACGTCTTGGGCGATGGGGTCATTCAGATGTCGCTGCCAGTCCGTTTCGGGAACCAGCGAGTCCACATATACGCGCCAAATACCGCGCCGCGAAATTTCCGCGACCGTGCCGTCATACTCAGCGACGATCGCTTGCCCGAGCGGTTTGCGGGCGTCAAACAACTCCTCTACGCGCAGCAACCCGCGTCGGCGCGGGACGTGCAGTCGCGTCCACCACTTCATGCGCTGTTCTTTTTGTTCCTCCTCTGCGCCGCGCGAGGCGCGTTTGATCTCTTCCATCATGTCCTTAAGGGTCATTTCAGCGCCTTGGGCGCGGGAGTGACGGATGATTTCGCGCAAAGCGCGTTCGCGGTGCCCTTTGAACTGGCGGATTTCCACCAAACTTTGACCGATGACGGTGTGGAAAGTGCGCAGGGTGAATTGGGTGCCGGGTTCACCGATAGATTGCGCGGCGATGATCCCGACGGCTTCGCCCAACTCCACTAACCGACCCGTGGACAAATCCATCCCGTAGCATTTGGCGCACAGACCGTGCGGTAACTCGCAAGTCAACGGTGAGCGCACTTTTACCGAGGTGACGCCAGCGGCTTCAACCGCTTTCGCTTTATCGCGGGTAATCATCTCGCCAGCGCGGACGAGCACTTTGCGCGTTTTCGGGTGCACGATGTCCGCGGCAGCGATGCGTCCGAAGATGCGTTCCGACAAGGGGACGATGGTCACGACTTGCTCGCGGTGTTCGTCCAAGCGTTGGCGCTCTTCAATCGCTGTGACCTCTATCCCCTCTGTCGTCCCACAGTCAATCGCTTTGATGACCACATCTTGGGCGACATCCACCAGCCGGCGGGTCAGGTAACCTGCGTCGGAAGTGCGCAAAGCGGTGTCTGCGAGGGTGCGCCGCGCCGAGAAAGTGCAGACGAAGTATTCCAACAGGCTTAACCCATCGCGGAAGTTGCTTTTGACGGGCAGGTCGCTAATGATCGTGCCCAACGCTGTCGTCATCAAACCGCGCAACCCCGCCAATTGCACGATTTGCTCTTTGCGACCGCGAGCACCGCTTTCCGCCATCATAAACAACGGGTTGAAGGGACCGATGTTTTGCATAACCTGTTCGGTCACTTTGTCCACGACATCCATCCAAGTGCGGTAGATTTGCTCCTCTCGTTCAAAGGGGCTCATCAAGCCTTGTTCGTAGGCTTCTTCAATTTGCCGCACCTTCTCCTCGGCTTGGCGGATGATTTGCTCGCGTTCGGTACGCACCCGCAGGTCTGCGACCGAGAGGGTGATGCCTGAAAGGGTGGCGATATGGAAACCGAGGTCTTTGACCTCGTCCAGAAATTGCACCAACCGCGCGTTGCTGTAACGCTCATAAAGTTGGATGACGATGTCGCGCAGTTTGCCTTTGGTCACCGGTTCATTGATGTAGCCGAAGTCAGGCGGCAGCAGGCTGTTGAAAAGCAGACGCCCTGGCGTCGTCAACAGCCAGCCGTGACCGTCGGCGCTCGCCGCTGGGTGGCGCACCAAAATGTCCGCTTGCCAGTGGAGTTGACCTGTTTCCAACATCCGCAGTGCCGTTGCAGGGTCGGCAAACGCGCGCCCGCGTGGGGCGAGGTAGTGCAAAATATGGCGGTAAACGGGCGCTCGCTCGTTACCGATGGTGACTTCCTCGTCTAATCGCAACAGCCCTTTGCGGGCGTAAAGCAACACTTCTACCGGCGTGGCGAAAGTTTTGCGCCCAGGCGTGTAAGCGATATGCGTCTCTTCGGGTAATTCCTGACACAGCGTCAGGTAGTAGCAACCCAAGGCGATGTCGTAGCCGGGCGCCATCAACGGTTGCCCGTTCGCCGGCGAAAAGATGTTGTTGGACGACATCATCAGCAGGCGCGCTTCGGCTTGCGCCGTGACCGACAAAGGCACATGGACCGCCATTTGGTCGCCGTCAAAATCGGCGTTGTAAGGCGGGCAAACGAGCGGGTGAATCTGAATGGCTTTGCCGTCCACCAAAACGGGCTCAAAGGCTTGAATGCCCAGACGGTGCAAAGTGGGGGCGCGGTTCAACAGCACGGGATGGTTTTTCACGACATGCTCCAACGCTTCGTGCACCAACGGGTTGTCGTCCTCTTCCAAGAGTCGGCGGGCACTGCGGAGGGTGTAAATGCCTGTCTGGTCAGAATGGCGCTCCAACCAGTGCATCAGGAACGGGCGGAACAACTCCTTCGCCATCACCCGAGGTAACCCGCACTGGTAAAGTTTCAATTGGGGACCGACAACAATGACAGAACGCCCCGAATAGTCCACGCGCTTGCCCAGCAGGTTGCGGCGGAACCGTCCTTCTTTGCCCCGCAGCATGTCCGACAACGACTTAAGCGGACGCCCTGTCGGTCCTTGAACGGGGTGGGGTTTGCGGGAGTTGTCCAAGAGTGCGTCTACGGCTTCCTGCAGCAAGCGTTTTTCGTGGTTAATGATGCTTTCGGGGGCGCGAATTTCCCGCATCTTCTTGAGCCGGTTGTTACGGTTAATGACCCGCCGATACAGGTCGTTCAGGTCGCTGGTGGCAAACCGACCACCGTCCAATTGCACCATCGGGCGTAAATCCGGCGGCAGCACGGGCAGCACTTCCATGATCATCCATTCAGGGCGGTTGCGGGACTTGCGGAAAGCCTCTATGACCTCCAACCGTTTGATGAGACGGGCGCGCTTGGCTCCAGTGGTGTCCTGTAAAGCCCGGCGCAGTTCCCGCGCCGTGCGTTCCAAGTCTAAATCTTCCAACAACTCCCGCAAGGCTTCAGGGCCGGTGCCCGCTTTGAACAGGTGATCGTAGGGGCGACCGAGTTTGCGTTGCGCCGTCTCCAGCAACCGCTTCAGCGATAGAAACTCCTCCGGCGACAACGCCTGTTTGGGTTGGAGGGCTTGCAGCAACTCCAGCGCCTTGTCCAATTCCTGCTTTTGTTCTTCGGCTTGCTGCTCTACGGTTTGGATTTCTTTTTCTAAGGCGCGAATTTGGTCCTCTGCGTCCTCAAGGGGCATTTGCCCTTTGCGGGCGCGGTCGCGCAAATTTTCCTGTTCGCGGCGCAACCGGTTGATGTGGTTGCGGACACTGGCGTCAATTTCCGATTTTTCCAACTCCACGGCTTTTTGCAGGTTGTCCCGTTCTTGACGGATTGCGCGGGGGTCTACCTGCGTGACGATGTAAGTCGTCAAGTAAACGACCCGTTCTACGAGTTTGGGCGAGATGTCCAGCAACATGGCGATAACCGAGGGGGTGTTGCGGAAGAACCAGATGTGGGCGACGGGCGAGACTAACTCAATGTGCCCCATGCGGCGGCGGCGCACCCTTGAGGAAGTAACTTCAACACCGCATCGCTCACACACGATGCCGGCGAACTTGCGTTTCTTATAGCGCCCACACGCGCATTCGTAGTCCTTCGTCGGACCGAAAATGCGTTCGTCAAATAACCCGTCTTTTTCCGGTCGGAAGGTGCGGTAGTTGATTGTTTCGGGGCGTTTGACCTCGCCGTGCGACCATGAACGGATGTCTTGCGGCGATGCCAGACCGATGCGAACGACCTCAAAGTAGTTGGTCGGGCGCTGCGTTTTCGTCTCCAACATGAGTCACCCCCAAAGGGTGTATGCTCGGGGGCGGGTGTGAACCTTACCCGCCCTCCGCTTTTACCTCCTCGTCGTCTTTCAGTTCCACCGGCACCCCGTCACGGGTTTCCACGGTGACCTGCAACCCGAGGCTTTGCAGTTCCTTGACGAGGATTTTGAAGGATTCAGGGATGCCGGCTTCCAGAATGTTGCGTCCGTGGGCGATGTCTTCAAACATCTGGACACGCCCTTGCACATCGTCGGACTTGACCGTGAGCATCTCTTGGAGGTTGTAGGCGGCGCCGTAGGCTTCCAACGCCCACACTTCCATCTCGCCCAGCCGCTGCCCTCCGAATTGGGCTTTACCGCCTAACGGCTGCTGCGTGACCAACGAATACGGTCCCGTCGCGCGGGCGTGGATTTTGTCTTCCACCATGTGAATGAGTTTCATCACGAACATCCAACCGACGGTGACGGGTTGGTCAAAGGGTTCACCGGTGCGTCCGTCGTAGAGGATAGACTTGCCCGTTTCTGGGTCGAAACCGACGCGGCGATACGCCCGCGCCAGCAAGGTATCAACGATTGCCTTGCCGTCAGCGTCGGCAGGGAGGCTCAAGGTCGCCAACAACCGCTCTCTCTGTTCAGGGGGTTGTTGGGCGACGAGATCGGCTAACTCGCGGGCGTAATCGCTGGCGGGTTCACCCCAATGGGGCTTGCGCACTTTCAGGTGCCATTCGGTCGTGGCAATGGCATACAGGGCATCTTTTTGCAGTTCGTTAACGGCTTCGCGGAAGCCTTCCAAGATATCCGTTTCTTTGACCACACCGAGAAACGGAGGCACCTCAAAGGCAGTGCCGTGGAACCGAGCGAGCCACCCCAAGTGGGTCTCCAACAACTGCCCGATGTTCATGCGCGACGGCACACCTAAGGGGCTGAGGACGATGTCCACGGGTGTGCCATCAGGCAGGTAAGGCATATCGGCTTCCGGCAGGATTTTGGCGACGACCCCTTTGTTGCCGTGACGCCCTGCCATTTTATCGCCGACAGCGATCTTGCGCCGTTGGGCGACATAGACGCGCACCATCATGTTAACGCCCGTTTTCAGTTCGTCGCTGGGCAGTTGATCTAACTTGCCGCCGCAGCGGCTGTGCTCAGTGCGCTCTAATTTCTTCCAGTGGCGGAGGATTTCCCCACACTTGCGGCAGCGGTATTTGTAGCGGGCGAGGACGACGGTGCCGATAACCGTTCCCCATTCGCCCGGCGGCACCCGCAAGGAGGCGTCCTTCATGTCTTCGGCTTTCTTGCCGAAGATGGCGACCATGAGCCGGTCTTCAGGCGACAGTTCCGTCGCCGCTTTGGGCACGGCTTTGCCGACCAAAATGTCTTCGGCTTTTACCTCGGCACCGACCACGACGATGCCGTTTTCGTCCAAGAACTTCAACCGCTCCTCGGAAACGTTGGGCACATCGCGGGTGATTTCTTCGGGACCGAGTTTGGTGTCGCGGGCGGTGACTTCGTAACTTTCAATGTGGATGCTGGTGAAAATGTCTTCCTTGACCAGACGGTCGCTGATAACGATGGCGTCCTCGTAGTTGTAGCCTTCCCAGACCATAAACGCTACCAACAGGTTGCGCCCTAACGCCAGTTCCCCGTTCTGCGTGGCAGGTCCGTCTGCCAAAACATCACCTTTTTTGACCCGCTGCCCTTTGGACACGATCGGGCGTTGGTGCCAACAAGTGCCTTGATTGGACCGGCGGAACAAGCGCAAATCGTAGACCTTGCGTTCGCCAGACCGCGTTGTGACCTCAATGCGGGATGCGTCCACATAAGTGACCACACCGTCTTCCTCAGCGATGACGAGGGCGCCGCTGTCGCGTGCGGCGCGCCCTTCCATGCCCGTTTTCACGAGGGGGGCTTCAGGGCGCACCAACGGAACCGCTTGGCGCTGCATGTTGGAACCCATCAGCGCGCGGTTAGCGTCGTCATGCTCCAGAAATGGGATGAGGTTGGTCGCGATGGAGAAGCATTGCCGAGGCGAGGCGTCCATGAAATGCACTTCTTCCCGACTGACCCACAAGTAGCCCGGTTCGCCCGTTTCGGGCTTAGGACCGCGCACGATGAGGCGGTCGGGGATGATTTGCCCTTTTTCGTCCACCGGCGTGTCGGCAGGGGCGATGTAATGGCGTTCGTCCTCATCGGGAGCCAGCCAGACGACCTCGCCCGTCACTCGCCCGTTTTTGACGACGCGGTAAGGCGTGCGCAGGAATCCGAACTCGTCCACGCGGGCGTAAACCGCAAGGTGCGAGATGAGCCCAATGTTGGGACCTTCTGGCGTTTGGATGGGGCAAATGCGCCCGTAGTGGCTGGCGTGGACATCGCGCAACTGCAGCATGCCTTTGGCGCTTTCGCGCGAGATTCCCCCCGGTCCGAGCGCGGTCATGCGGCGTTTGTGCTCCAATTCGTCCAACGGGTTGTGCTGGCTCATGAACTGGGACAACTGCCCTGAGGCGAAGAAGGACCGAATAGCGGCTTGAAGGGGTTTGATGGACAGCAGTTGGTTGGGCGACAGTTGCTCGCGGGGGACGGTCGCCATCCGCTCCTTGATCGCGCGTTCCATGCGCAACAGCGCCGCACGCAGCTGCGACTGCAACAGTTCGCCGACGCTGCGCAACCGCTTGTTTTTGAGGTGGTCAACATCGTCCTGAAGCAGGGGCATCCAATCGGGGTGCTGCAAGACCTCAGGGATTTGGGGCTGGTCACCGTTGTAAGTCTGTCGGAACAACCCCCAGAACGGCTCGCCCATCTTCTCGTCCAGACTTTCCATTTTTTCGCGGAAACAGATGAGCGCCCGCAAAGTGCCCACGATGTCTTCAATCGTCATCGTCACGCGGTCTATGGGGGGTTCATCGCCCAACCACTCTTTGAAGCCCAATTTGCGGTTCAGCAGGTAGCGACCGACCCGCCCCAAGTCATAGCGGCGTGAGTCCAAAAACAGGCTGTAAAGCAACTCCCGCGCGGCGTCCCAAGTGGCGGGTTCCGAGGGGCGCAATACGCGGTAAACGGTCAACAACGCCGTGCGTTCATCTGGCGCGGGATCCACATCCAAAGTGTCGCTGATGTAAGGGTCGCACCGATACAAGGTTACCTCCGTTAAGCCCGCCTCCAATAGGCGGTTGAGGCGTTCCAACACTTCGCCGGTGACCCGCGTCGGCGCTTTTACAACAACGCGACGGCTGCGAGGGTCCACTAAGTCGTCCAGCAACCACAGCCGTTGTTCATCGGCTTCCTCCGCCGACAGAGTAATGGGGCTGGTGAAGGTGAGGGGAACACTGAAAAGGCGCACGATGTCGGCGGTCGTGCTGCACGGCAGGCGCTCTTCCAAAACGCCTACTTTGTCCACTTGGGCTGTTTGGAAGCGTTCCCACAGTTCGGCTGTCACGACGGTGTTCTCGTGGGCGAGGAACTCGCCTGTGCTCAGGTCAATGACCGGTTCTGCCAACCGCTTGCCGATGAGAGCGCGGGCTGTCTTGGGCAAATAGCGAGGGGTCGGGGCAATTCCCCGCGTCTCGCGCAGGGCGCTGAACGCTTTGAGCAAGAGCGTCGCTGGCATGGGTTTGGAGCCGCCCACGCGCACGCGAACCGTCACCCGCTCTTTGGCGCGTTCTTCCTGTTTCGTCTCCACGACCGTTTCAAATTCCAACCAGTTGCCGTTGCGGGCGACGATTTGCGCCATGAACATCTCGCGTCCGGTCAGTTCGTGAAGGTGGGACGAAAAATACACCCCTGACGAGCGGTTCAGTTGACCGACAACGACCCGTTCGGTGCCGTTGACGATAAAGGTGCCCTGCGGGGTCATGAGGGGCAGTTCGCCAAGGTAAACATCTGTCCACTCCTTGACCTCGCCGGCTTCTTTGTCGATGAGCCGCACTTTCGCCCTCAGGGACGCTTCGTAGGTCAGCCCGCGCTCCTTGCACGCCTCGGGCGAAAAGTATTTGTGCTGGTGACACGCTCCTTGTCGGCATTGCTCGCAATGGGCGTGGGGCTGCGGAATTTCCAACTCGTGATCCAGAAACTCCAGCACCAGTGTGCCCGTGTAGTCCTCAATAGGGGAGAAGGCGCGCAATAACTCGCGCAACCCCTCCGACAGGAACCATTTGTAGGATTGGTGTTGCACTTCCATCAGGTGCGGTGGGTCAATGGGTGGCAGAATCTTTTGGTAGCGCTGCAAACGCTCACGCAAGCGGCGGACAAACGAACTCTGCGCCTCTCGTGGGCGCGTGGTTGCTGCCGCCATGCTTTTTGCGCCTCCTTGAGTCCAAAAACCTTACGGCGTTGTGTCAGTGACGCAAGCCCGGCTGTGCGCGGCTTATTCAATCTCCACGACGGCTCCGACCGCTTCCAACTTCTCCTTAATTTGCTGGGCTTCTTCCTTGCTCACACCGTCGCGCAAGACCGACGGCGCTGACTCCACCAAGTCTTTGGCTTCCTTCAAGCCCAAACCGGGCACGACCTCGCGCACGGCTTTTATGACCTGCAGCTTCTGCTCGCCTGCCGACTTGAGGACGACTTTGAACTCCGTCTTCTCTTCGGCGGGGGGCGTTTCGGCGACAGCCGTTGGGGCGCCGGGCGCCGCTACAGCCACCGGAGCGACCCCGGTGATACCGAACTCCTCTTTGAGGGCGTCCACCAATTGCTTGAGTTCCAGAAGCGACATCCCTTTGATGGCGTCCACTAACTCTTGGACTTTTGTGGCTGCGGCCATATTAGACCCTCCTTCGCGTCCAGAATGTTTTTCCATGACGGCTTCCAAAACAGCCGTCAATTCCCAAAGTAAAGCGTCCACAACGCCCACCAAAGCCGAAAGAGGGGAAAGCAAGGCTCCCAGTAAGTCCGCGACCAACTGCTCGCGTGAGGGCAGAGTGGCGATGGCTTCCAGTTGCGAGCCGTCGTAAACACGCCCTTCCACGATACCCCAAAGCAAAGACAAGGCTTCGTAGTCTTTACGAAGTTGGTGTATGACCTTTGGCGCCGACACGGGGTCATCGTAGCCAATGGCGATGGCTAACGGACCCCGCAACCGTTGGAGCAAATCCCCGTTGAAGCCGGCTTGCTGAAGGGCGCGCCCGAACAAGGTGTTTTTGATGACCCGAAACTCCACCCCAGCGGCTTTCAACTGCCGCCGCAAGGCAGCCATCTGTTGGGCATCCAAGCCCATGTAGGTCGTGACGACTAAACTTTTGGACCGGCTCAACTTCTCGGCGAAATCGTTGACCAACTTGACCTTTTCCGGCCGCGGCATGGGTTTCCGTCCTCCCTGAAAGCAAAGACTTTAACGCACCAACTGCAACGCGTCTTGAACGCTCACCTTGACGCTGGGTCCCATCGTCGGTGACAGGTAAATGGAACGGATGTATTGACCGCGTTGTGTGGCGGGACGCGCTTTCATGACGGCGTCCAAAAGGGCTTTGAAATTGTCCAAGAGATGGGCGGTCGGGAACGACACCTTACCGATGACCGTATGCACCACACCTTGCGGGTCTGACCGAAAGTCCAAGCGCCCGCTCTTGAGTTGTCGGACAACTTCACCGATCTCGTTGGTTACGGTGCCGGTGCGGGGGTTCGGCATGAGCGGTCCCAACTTACGCCCTAAGCGGGAGACCAACCGCATCATGTCCGGCGTTGCCAGCAAATAGTCAAAGTCCTTCCACCCTTTATCAATGCGGTCAATGAGGTCTTCCGCTCCGACGAAATCCGCTCCTGCCTCTTCGGCTTCACGCACCTTTTCGCCTTTGGCGATGACGGCGACGACAGGTTGGCGTCCAGTGCCGTGGGGCAACTGAACGACCCCTCGAACCCGTTGGTCACTCTTGCGGGGGTCAATACCCAATACAAGCGCCACATCCACGCTTTCGTCAAATTTGGCGGTCGCCAACTTCTTGATCAGCTCAAGGGCGTCCGCTACTGAGTATTCCGCCTGACGGTCATACAGTTCCAACAACTGGCGGTAGCGTTTGCCGCGTTTTGCCATAGGGCTCCCTCCAGCCTGTAGTCTCACGGCGGGAAAAGTGGCAGTGGCTGTGCCGACGGGAGTGCCCGATTATGGGACGACTTCAATGCCCATGCTGCGGGCAGTGCCTTCCACCATGCGCATGGCGGCTTCCAAATCGTCGGTGTTTAGATCAGGCATTTTGAGTTGGGCGATCTCACGGATTTGCTCACGCGTGACCCGACCGACCTTTGTTTTGTTCGGCGCTGACGACCCCTTCTCTATATTGGCGGCTTTCTTCAACAACTCCGCGACAGGAGGGCGGCGCAGCACGAAGGTGAACGACCTATCTGAATAGATGGTCACATCTACGGGAACGATCGTCCCGATCATTTCGCGGGTCGCTTCGTTGTAAGCCTTGATGAATTCCATCAAGTTAATGCCGTAAGGTGCCAAAGTCGGTCCGACGGGTGGACCCGCAGCCGCTTTACCTGCGGGCAAGTTCAGCCGAACGGTCGCCACGACTTTCTTCGCCACACAGCAACCCTCCTGTTTAAGGTCGGGAACCGATCAGGACATTTTAGCAAGGCAAACGCGAAAACGCAAGGTCTGGTTCCGTTAAACCCGCTCCACTTGGGCGAAGTCCACTTCTACGGGTGTCTCCCGTCCCAGTAAGTTCACCATCACGACCAAAGTTTGGCGTTGGGTGTTGACCTCCTCAATGCGCCCGACGGTGTCGGCGAAAGGACCGGACTTGATGCGCACCGTCTCGCCCTTGTGCCAGATGGCGCGTGGGCGCACGGCTTCCTCGCCCATCATGCGCAAGATAGCTTCTACCTCTTGGTCTCTGAGGGGTTGAATAACGGGGACGCCGCTCCTGTCGGTGCGTCCTTCTTGAGCCCCGACGAAACCGGTTACGCCCGGCGTGCGCCGAACGAGATGCCATGTCTCCTCGTCCAAAACCATTTCAACAAGGATGTAGCCGGGGAACACATGCCGTTCACCCCCGCTGCGGCGGGATTGCGTATCCCGCTCGCGGGGGATGACGATACGCCCGAACTTGTCTTCCAATCCCAGCACTTTGGCGCGGCGCTCTATCAACTGTTTGACTTTTTCCTCTTGCCCGGTCATGACATGCACTGCATACCACCGTTTACGGACGGTCGGTTGCACCTGCGCCATTCAGACTTGCCCTCCTTAACGATGAAACCACGCAAGCAGTCGGGCTAACAGCACATCTAATGTCGCTAAGTAAAGCGCCGATGCGACGACAACGGTAAGGACGGCAAGGCTGTAGCTGACCACTTCCTTGCGGGTCGGACGCTGGGCTAATTTCAGTTCCGCCCAACACTCTTGCAAAAACTGGCGCAGCCGCTCAAATAAATTGCCTTCGCGGGGCAGGATGACCCGGCGTCGTTCCAAAGTTTGCTGTGCCGTTCGCATCCGCAGCAAAGCCGTCACCCTCTTTGGTTCAACCGAATGGCACAAAACAGCACCTTACCTCGGACAGGCGAGGCTGTCTGCCGCGAGGCACCGCTAAAGTTTAACGCTGCCCGTCTCCTACTGCTACCCTGTTGAGGGGCGTCAAGAGGGACTAGCGAAACTGTGGCGGCGGTTGATGCCCACCCTGCCCTGGGGCAAACGAACCCTGCGGCATCGGTGCCGGTTGGTGAGAGGCAGGTAGCGATTGCGCTTCTGGAGCAGGGCGCGAGCGGGCAGTATACCAGTAAACGGCGCCGATAACGAGCAGCACGAGAACGATAATCACCGCTGCCACCCAAGTCGGCACTTCCTGACGCATTGCACCCACCTCCGTGTCACACATACGCAATTACATCCACGGCCAACCCGATTGGGTGTCAGGGGCTTGGACGGTGGGGCGGTCATAGTTGAGGATATCGGAGTTCGTGCTCTTGCGGTTCACGATATCCCCCCAACGCACATTGTCCCACTTGCTCCATTTGGAGTGCCCATCAACATACGAAAAGTTGTTGCCAAACATGTGCCACGAAGTGTAGTTGAGGTCAGGTGCAGCGGCAGCAGCGAGACCACAGTTACCATTGGTGCGCTCTACCCCTAAGTAGCGGCACAAATCGCGGTTCGTCCATATCCCACACCCGCTGACGACGCCGCAATCTGTCCATCGGTTTTGACTGTCCCAGAGAAAGGTGTGACGGGCGGGTTCCAAAACTGCGGCGATACGGTTGCCTATCGCTGCAGGACCTAAGTAGTTGTAGGAATAAGTCGTGAAGTTAATGACCGCGTTGGTGCATCGTGCCCCATTGGCGTCAAAGTTAATACCCCATCCCGGCGACCGACTGGGGCAGAGGAACAGTTGCGCGTTCTTCACATACGGAAACAACGCATTGACGACCCAACCCCGCCACCCGTAACGGAAAGGAATGCCGGCACATGTGGTGTTGTCAGGGTGATTGCCTGAAGGAAACATTTCGTCGTAGTCAACTGAGTATTGCGCCATTGCCATGCTAATTTGACGGGCGTTGGAAAGGCACGAACTTTGTCGCGCCTTCTCGCGGGCTTGACTGAACACAGGGAACAAAATCGCCGCCAAAATAGCAATGATCGCAATCACCACGAGCAGCTCAATGAGAGTAAAGCCATTGCGACGCCTCGCCGTAGGGTGCAACAGACGCATTGCAACAGACGCGGAACAGCAAACGCAGTGCGCCCTCGCATTTGTGCGGACCATCATTTCTAACCGCCTCCCTTTACAGGCAGACCCCTGCCCTCTGACAGACAGGTAGCGCTAATTATTGCCTGCGCTGCACCCTTTGTCAATAGGGCACAATGAGCGCGTAGACCCGTCTGACGCTTCCCTACCCATACTTGTATTTGCTCAAACCTCTAAGCGCCCGCCGGCGAAGGACCCTGCTGTGTTTGAATAATAGGGTTTGGTCGGAGGGGGCTCTCCTGAGCCGCCGAAAATTGGCATGCAAAACCTTAAGGGTGCATCAGGAGACGCGCTCTCTAAAGCACTGCCGAAAAGGAAAATTCCACGAGCCTCGGAACCTTAAACTTTTCCACATAAGCCAGCACGTCAGCACCGATACCGACCGCTGCGGCTAAACTTGCGACGAACAGGAGGCGAAAACCGCCGCCTTCAACCGAAGAGTATTGCCCTTTCAGTTCGTCTTCCAAGGTTGCATCCCCCTCTGCGCGGTTTGAACGAAGCCGTTATCTTAGAGGCACTTACTGATGTAGCACACCTTATAAGCCTTCGTTCACAGTCTCACTACCTCGGGCGGCTCTGCCGTAGCGTCAGCAGGGTGACTTCGGGCGGGCAACGGAAGCGGACGGGAACGCCAGCGGCGATGCCGCGCGACACGATGAGCCAAGTATCGCCCACTCGCACGACCCCTTGCGCCCGCCGCCATTTGTCCCGGCACGGGGCAAAAAGGGGTCCCAAAAGGGGCAACACCACTTGACCGCCATGCGTGTGTCCGCTCAGCACGACAGCGACGCGGCGAATTAGCGGGTCGTCCACGATATCGGGCGAATGGGACAACAGGATGACGAAAGCGTCGTCAGGAACAGACGCCAGTGCGGCAAGCAAATCCGCCCGCCCCGTGTAAGCGTCATCAACGCCCGCTAACCACACCGTCGCCCCGTTGATGTGCAGTGGGACAGCCTCGTTGACAAGCAAATGCACTTTGGCTTGCGCCAGCACCTGTCGCCACTCGTCGGGGCTCAGCGGGCGCCCGCCCCAAGGCTCTGGAGTGCGCCAGCGCCAAGGGCAATGGTGGTCGTGATTGCCCAAAACGGCAAAGACGCCGTAACGGCTCCGCAGCCTCCGCAAGACAGGGATCAGGTGCGGCACCGCTCCACACCAATGCACCAGATCGCCGCCCAGCAAGACCACATCGGGGTCTGCGGCGTTGGCGAGCACGACAGCCCGCTCCGCCAACTCCACGCCCCGCCCGTTGGGCATCAGGTGCAGGTCCGTCAGCAACGCAATGGTCAAACCGTCCAGCGCTGGCGGCAACGACGCCAGCGCCACCAACCGTCGCTCTACCGCCAGCCGATAGGGCTCCACGAAAACGCTTCGCCAAACCCCGTAACCCACCAACGCCGTAATTACTGCCCCGAACGCTAAGAGGGACCCTTCCATTCGCATCAACCAACCGCTGCAAGGTTGCGCGCCGAAGCAGGGTGCAACAACACAAAACCCTTCCGCATCACCTTGTGCCACAACGCCCGATAGGTTACTTCGCCACTGAGCAGCCGGGCGAAGTTGCGCAGCACGGCATCGTGACGCAGAAACCAGCGACAACTCAGTCGCGGCAGCGCAAACAGAATGCGCGCAAACCACAGCGCCGCCTGCCGTTCGGGCACCACTTGCGCCCGCAGCCGCTCGGTGTAGCCGTGCAAATCGCGCCACTCACCCGTCAGCACCCTCAACGCACTTTCCGCCACCCATTGGGCACTCAGCACCGCCCACGAAATCCCTTCGCCCGTGAACGGGTCCGCCAAGCCCGCCGCGTCACCAATCAGCAGCCCGTTGCCCCGATGAAACGCTGCCCTTTTGTCCGCCAACGGGACAGGGTGACCGTGCAAGTGGTGGCGTTGAAAACCGTCTAGCAACCGCAAGGGGGCGAGATAGCTCTCTAACCATGTCCGCCACTGTGGCAGGGTCGACGACAGGGTGTAAATGCCCGCCGACAAATGCGCACCTTTCGGAAAACACCACGCATAGCCCCTCAGCGCTGATGGAAACCACAAATGCGCGCTGCCGTCCCATCGTGGGAAAGTTGTCGGCGCTAATTCGCTCACCAGTGAAACGGCGCGTCGTTGCGGGCGCAACCCCAATTGCTGGGCGACGACGCTGTTTGCTCCATCGGCACCGATAAGCAAGCGGGCGCGATAGGTGCGTTGCGTCGTCGTGACGATAACGCCTTCGCTTGTCTGCTCACAACGCAGCACCGTTTCCGCTTGGCGCAAGTAGGTGCCTGCTGCGACGGCAGCATCGGTCAAAAACGCATCAAACCTGTCCCGCATGACGGTGACGATGAGCGGTTCGGGCAAAGTGAGCGTGAAGCGGTCGCCGTCGGGCGCTTGAATGGCGAGCGTATTGATGCGCGCTTCTATGACGGGCGAGATGTCCAATGGCGCTAGCAAATGCAGCGTCCGCTTGGTCAACGCACCGCCACAGGGTTTGTAGCGGGGCATCTTTTTGCGCTCCAACAGCAGCACGCACAGACCCCACTCCGCCAAAAGGCGTGCGGCTGTCGCGCCCGCTGGTCCTGCCCCGACGACGATGACATCGGCATCGTAGCGCTGCACGGTCATAACACCAGTTCCACCAGTTCGTCTATCGTGCGCTTCAGGCAAGTCCAAAGGGGCGTGTCCACCAGCGTGTAGGGACGGGCTTTGGCTTCCCGCAGTCGCATCACGCACTCTTGAAACTCGTTGGGGTCATCGGCTTCAAACGCCACGACGAATTCGTAGTCGTCCAAGCCCATGCCATAACTCGTGTAAGTGCGCACCGTCGGGAACTGATTGCCGATGCGGAAGTGCTCCAGCATCATCTCCCGCCGCTGCTCGTAAGGCAACTGATACCACTCGTGCGTTTTGGTGAAGGGGTAGATGAAAAAGTAGGGCGCTTCGCCTGTAAACTCCTGCTCTTGGCGCTCTTGGGGGCGTTCCTGTTGCGGCTCTTGGTGGCGCGTCGGATGGCGCAGGTAGATGGACGGGCGTGTCAGCGTTAGGTAAGTGTATGGGCGATTGAGGTAACGCCCGACGAAACTATGCCCCAGCGCCGCCGTGAACAACTCCACGCCCCGCATCTCCTTGCTGATGATCCACAGCATGAAATCTGTCGTCGCCTTTAAGCCCAGCGTGGAGTAAGGGCGGATAAGCAAATGGCGCTCAAAGGTGCGGACCAACTCCACTAACTCTCGTTTACCGTCCTGCCGCTCCGCATCGCTCAGCGCCCACCATTCGGGGCACACCTTGAAAAACTGGTAGCAAAACACTAACCGCTCCGTGCTCTTGTGGATGTTGCGGGGCAGTTGAGGTCGTTCCAACGGCGCTGCCATCTCCGCAAAGCGTTGCCATGCCGCCATCGTTTGCATCATCGCTTCGGTCACCTCACAGCGTAGTGTTTAGAAGGCGAGGCAATTTGACGATAAGGGGCGCAGCCTGCTGCGCTCCCACAACGAAGCGTCAGGGCACTTTCGTGCTTCACAGTTTGACAGGATAGCACGCCTTTTGAGGCAAAGGCATCACGATGCCACTGTGGTCATCGCCCAGCAGTGCGGCGCGCCCGCGCAAAAAGAGCCATCCGACATACGCCGCCGTTATCGCGTCCAATTCATCGTGGGTCGCATCGTCACAGATGCCTTGCAATCCCAACCGCCGCAGCCCATCCCGCAACCCTTTTAGGTCGTGTTGCTTGCGGGGCAGTCCCAACACATCTTGGGCTCCGCCGGGAAACGCTTCTACGACGCGAAAGCCTAACCCTTCCAGCCGGTGGCGCAGGCGGATGCCCCGTTCGGTCAATTGGCGCATCGCGCCGAGCGTGACAGGAAAAAAGCGGATGCCTCGCCGCAACAACTCGCGGTCACAAGGTCGCAAATGCGTCGCAGTGCGTTGGTGAATGCTCGTTCGGTCGGGCGGCAGCGATAAGGGCGCATCAATGGCGATCAACTGTGGGCGTATCGTTTGCGCTAACGCCACTATCTCGTCGTCGGTGCGCACCAACGAAGTCTGCACCCGCTTGCCCCGCAATATGCAAACGCCACTGGCTTTCCGTTCGCTCGCCGCCAAATCAATGCCCAACACGGTCGCCATGTTCCCTCACCGTCAACGGGATGGATACCAGTGGTAGAGCATCAGGTAAATCAGCACACCCGTCACCGACACATAAAGCCACAATGGCAGCGTCCAACGGGCGAGAGCGCGGTGGCGTTGAAAGTCGGAGCGCAACGCCCGTAACAATGTGACGAGGACCATTGGGACGATGACGGCTGCCAAAACGGTGTGCGAAATGAGGACGGTGAAATAGACAAGACGCACCCAACCCGTGCCCGCAAATTTGGTCGTGCCCGCATGGGCGTGATAGACAGTGTAACTGGCGAAAAACAGCGCCGATGCTACCACCGCACCGAGCATGCACGCCCGATGGGCAGCGATATTGCCTTTGCGGATAAAAGCGTAACCGACTGCCAATAGCGCCGCGCTCGTCGCATTCAAGACCGCGTTCACCGTCGGCAAATCGCGGATGTCCAGCATGGTGCTTTTTCAGCCCCCGTTTGCCGCTAACTTTTTCCCCTTTCGTCGTCCTCTGGGTGGAGCATATCCCGATGCGCTGAATTTTCGCGTCTCATTTTTCGGCGTCTTTCGGAGGGCGCGTCTCCCGACGCGCCGTTTTTTCGTGTTCATTTTGTTCGGCGGCTCAAGAGAGCCGCCCTCCGAATGTGGCGAATTGTCCTGTGGGCGGCTCAAAAGAGCCGCCCTCCGACCAAACCCCACACAGTAGCCTGCAAAAAGATGCTGCGCTCACGAAGCGGGGAGTGTGGGACTCTTGCCGAACTCCTATTGGGCTCACTGCAATCACGAAGGGCAAAGCGCGCCTTGCTTTCACTCCCGCAGCAACTGGTGGATGTCGGCGATGAGTTTTTGGACCTGCTGTTTGTCCGTGCCGTTGTAGTAGCCGCGAATGCGCCCCTGACGGTCTACAAGGACGAAACGGTCGCTGTGGATGAAGTCGGTGGCACCGCCTTCCTCTTGCGGTTTGACTTCTGCCGCTGCCACCTTGAAGCCGTGCCGCGCCAAGCGGTAAATTGCCTTTTTGTCGCCTGTCAGGAAAACCCATTTGCCCTCTATAGCCCCGAAGTTTTTGCGATATTCCCGCAGGATCTCGGGCGTGTCGGTTTTGGGGTCAACGGTGATGCTGACGAGCACGACATCAGGGTTATCGGCGAAGGCTTTTTGCACCCGCGCCATGTTGCGGTTCATGTCCAAACAGATGCCTGCACATGACGCAAAGAAGAACTCCGCCACCCACACTTTGCCCTTCAAATCGCGCGACCCGAAGGGTTTGCCGTCATGGGCAATCAGTTGAAACGCGGGCACTGTCCAGTAGACGGGTAGAGCGCTCCCCCGCTGTTGCCAAAAGTGTGCGAAGGCTCCTGCGAGGGCTGCGATGACGGTCAACGCCGCGACCAACCCGGCGAAACGGTGCCATTGGCTCATCGGTCGACTTCACCTCCGTCCGAGCAAAGTTTGACGCCGTTGTTGCTGCAGCGCGAATTTATTGGCGCGGGTCGTAAGCGCCAGCATAGATGTTGCGGGCGAGGTCGCGCCACCATGTCGGACGCCACAGCGTCCATTTCGCGTGCCCATCTACCCAAACGGCGTTGAAGCCACCTTGATGTCGTCGCACCGCCAACTCCCTCGTTTCATCCGCTATCGCGTCCCACGCCCACGCGTTGTCGCTGCCGTGACAAAAAGCCATGTCCCAAGGTATGCCCCAGCACATCGGGTGAAAATGGTCACTGGTCCTGGCGTCTGCTCCCTCGGCAATGACGATAACGCTGGCAGGCTTGCCAATCGCTGACAGCGATCCAAAGGGTTGATTGCCTGCCAGATACAGGTTCATGAAGTAAGCACTGATACGCGGTTGCGTCTGACTTGGGCAGTGGTAAATCTGGCGGTTGCGGATGTAAGGCTGAGCAGTGTCCGCCCAACCCGCTAAAGAATGAGCGGTCAGCGGGAAGCGGTCGTCCCAGTCAGTGCTGTATTGAGCGAACGCCAAGCCGATTTGACGGCAGTTAGACAAGCACGCCGTTTGGCGGGCTTTCTCTCGCGCCGCGCTGAGCACGGGCAACAACATCGCCGCCAAGATAGCGACGATGGCGATGACGACCAAGAGTTCAATGAGCGTGAAAGCGATGCGCTTCATTTTCATCGCCCCCTTTGAGCCAGTGAAGTTTTTGAGCGCGCAAAGGCAGCGGCTCAAAGGAGGCGGGGCGGTTTATCCAAAGCGACCACATATTCGGCAGGTTTAATGGACGGTGGTTCAAGGTGTAACGCGGCCAGACAAGCGGGTGGCGACAAAACAACGGGTGAGGTCGTCACCATCGGGCGTTCGGCATTTTGCGTTAGCAGCAGTGTCGCTGGTTGGTCACAAGTTGCCGACAGTTGCACCTTCTGGTGCTGCGTTTGCCCTTTGCCGCAGCAGCAAAAAGGTTCACCGGGACAGTTTTGACAAAAGCAGTAAAGTGCATGGGCGTTACGCGTTCGCTGCCCACTGCTCAGCCGATACAAACCCCATTGCCCTATCAAGTGCATGGCGAGCAGCAAAGCAACGCAGCGTCGCATAGCGTAATTGCCTCTAACTTTGTTCGGGTTGAAAGCGCAATGAGCGTCGGTGAGCGCGATAGACAGCGAAAGCGATGACACCGACGATCAAATAAGGGGCAACCATTAGGAGCAAAATTCCCGCACGCAACCCACCGATCAAGTTAGCGTTACCTGACGATTGCACAGCGGCTTTACATAACGCACATTGGGCGGCAGCGGACACAGTTAACGCCAGTGAGGTAAGAACCGCACTGACCCAACGCATAGATGTCACCTACCCTATCGGGAGCGCTTAAAAGGGCTGTTGGCGCAGGAGCACACTGAGCCCATCCGGCAGGACAGCCGCTACTAATGCCACCAACAAAATGAGCGGCAAAAGAACAGTGTAAACGAGGTTGAGGCGTTCAAACCGTAAATGCATGAAGTAAGCGGCAATGAGCCCTGCTTTCATCAGGGCGATGACGACCAACAGTGCCGCCTTCAAGGCGAAGGGCAGGTGCAGCAAGTCAATAAAGTAGGCGCTGAAACTTAGCACGAACAGCCAAAACCAAACGGTCAAATAGACTTTTGTCTGTGGATGTTTGTGTTCAGCGTGCTCCATCAGCCATCACCTCATCCCATAGCCTGTCGGCAGGTCAGAACAAGTAGAAGAAGGTGAAGATGAACACCCATACTAAGTCCACGAAGTGCCAATAGAGCCCAGCGATTTCCACGGCTTCGTAAGAGCCCCGCTGTTCGTAAACGCCCTTAGCGACCCGCAGGGCGATGATGGACAGGTAGATGACACCGCTGAGCACATGCGCTCCGTGAAAGCCCGTCAGGGTAAAGAAGCACGCACCGAAATTGCGGACGCCGTAAAACGGTGCATGGTCAGGGGCATGCCAAGGGCGTAAACCTTCGTGGATCAAGTGGGTCCACTCGTAGGCTTGACACCCCAAAAACAGAAGCCCAAACAGGCAAGTTAACAGGAGGTAGCGCACGGTCCGACGCCGATCACGGCTGTAAGCCGCATGAACTGCCAATGCCATCCACCCGCTGCTGCTGACTAAGATGAAGGTCATGATGGCGATCAGCAGCAGCGGTTGACCGAACAACTCAAAAATGTGCTCTGTGTCTGGCCAGCGTCCACTACTTACGCGCAAGGCGCCGTAGCCTGCTAACAAACCGCCAAAGGTGAAAGCGTCCGACAAGATGAACAGCCACATCATCAACTTACCCCAACTGACCCCAAAGGGCGATTTGCCACCGCCCCAATCGGACTTGAGCACTTCTTCCAACGGCACCGCTTGCGTCTCTGAATGCATCGTCACCGTCACCCCTTCATTCAGTGCGTTGTCACTCACGATGGGTGTCCGATGGCTCAACGCAGCGACAGTAGTATCAACAGCCACAGCCAAACGAGGGTGAGGAAGTGCCAATAGACAGCGCACAACTCCACGCCGAGATGGTTGGCGGGCGTGTATTCGGCGCGCCACGCCTTCGCCGTCGCCCACATCAAAGCGACGATACCGCCGAGCAAGTGCAACCCGTGCATCGCTGTCAGCAGGTAAAAGAAACTGCTGGCGGGGTTCGTTTGCAAGTAAACGCCCGCCGCGACCAACTGCCGCCACGCCGTCAACTGTCCTGCCACAAACAAAGCGCCCAACATCGTCGTCACTAACAACCCGTTGCGCAGGGCGTCCAGTTTGCCTTTGCGGGCGGAGACCCACGCCCATTGCACCGTGACGCTGCTGAAAATTAGCACCAGCGTGTTAAGCCACAAAATCGGCGGCTTCGGAACACTGCGCCAATCGGACATCGGCATGCGCACAAGGTAGGCACTGGAAAACGCTGCAAAAAGCATCGTCGCTGCACCCAGAAAGAGCCACAAGCCCAACCGCGCCGTCGGGATGGGCAACCCTTCCCCACCTTGTGCCCAACCATCTCCCGACCAACCGTCGCCGTTGCCGGGGTCGTCTATGTTAACCGTTGTGCCTTTCGGTTTCGTGCGCACCATGTTTGGCTCACCTGCCATGTGCAGGGTGCGTGCCCGTGCGCTTACCATCTTTACCCTTTCGTCCACAGCCATAACAACAACACCAGCGGCAGGTAACTGTCGGCGACGCACAACAAAGTTTTAGCGCATCGGTGAGAACGGTGACGATAAAAACGCCACGCAGCGTGAATGAACCATGTGCCCAGCACCGTCGCACCTACTGCGTAAAGAGCCGTCACTTCGCCCGCCATCAACGGGTAGGCGCTCACTAACACCGTCGCCACCGTGTAAAGCACCGTTTGACGGGCGACGGCGTGCGGTTCGCCCCGCACGGGCAAGAGGTGAAAGCCAACTTTTTGGTAGTCGTGGCGATGCAGCCAGGCAATCGCCCAAAAGTGCGGAAACTGCCAAAGAAACTGCAAGGCAAACAGCGCCCACGCTTCGGGGCTCAGTTCACTGCGGACTGCTGTCCAGCCCATCATCGGCGGAATGGCACCGCTGACCGCGCCGACGAGCGTGCAAAACTCATTTTTTCGCTTCAGTGGCGTGTAAGCGAAAACATACAACGCCATTGCCACCGCCGCCAACATTGCGGTCAACCCGTTCGTCACCCACGCCAACAGTGCCAGCCCCGCAGCCGCCATCCCTGCCGCTGCCAACAGCGCTTCCGCTACGCTCATTCGCCCAGCGGGCAACGGGCGCCATTTCGTCCGTGTCATCACCGCGTCGGTGTCCCGTTCCCGCACCTGGTTGAAAGCATTGGCGGCGCCGACGACCAACAGCGCGCCCAGCAGCGTCAGCGCAAAGTGCCCGCTCACTGTCACCCAAGGGTTGCGCAGCGCGATCAAATAACCCAACGCCGTCGTGATGACGACCAGCGCCGTCAGTTTGAACTTGACCAGTTGCAGGTAATCGGCGAGTTTAGCGGCGATCGCCGCCGTCTTTCCTTCCGCCGTTCCCGTTTGCATCCCGATATCCGTCTCCACCCACGCTGTCGTTTTCATCCCAGTCACCTTCGCGCTGCGTTCTGTGGCTTTGGGTACATTGCGAACGACGAGCAAACGGGCAAGCGACGCAGAAATCACATCAGGTCGTAACAGCCACCGTCTCCCGTTGGGTCGTGAGCAGCAATTGGCAGAAGGTCACGACACTGAGCCCCAACAGAGTGGCGCCGACGGCGACATGGGCGACGGTGACGGGCACGGACAGTTGCGTCCAAACCGCCAGCCCACCCAACACGATTTGAGCGAGCACCAAGCCCAACAGCCAACTCGTCAGTTTACGCAGCGGCGCGCCGTCGCGCCATTGAGCGTGGCGGCACACCGTCACAAACAACGCGACAATCACCAGCGCAATCAACAATCCATTGACGCGATGGGCAAAATGGACGGCGACCTTAAAGGCGAACTCGTTGTAACTCATCCGCATCGGGTTGTTCGGGTCAAAAGGCAAATTGCCGAAAGGTGGGAAGAGGTTGCCGAACGCCGTCGGGAAGTCGGGGATGATGAGCCCCGCACCGGTGTGGCGCATCACCGCACCCAGCAACAATTGCACAAACAGCAAGGCGATGAGCGCGAGCGTGCCAGCGTGCAGGCGTGTAAGGCGCAAGGATGAAAGTAGGGGCACCGACGCGCCATCTGGTTGATGGAACGGTTTCGTGAACAAGGCGATGGCGAAAGTGAGCGCCAGAACGATCTGCGCCAAAGTGGCGTGGGCGATGGCAAAAGCGATGCGCACGGCTTCCGCGTGGGGCGCTTGGGTGATAACGAGCGCAGTCGCTTGCACGCGTTCGTGGGAGACGACCAGAACGCGCAACCCGCCCAACACTGCTTGCGCGATAATCGCCAGCAGCGCCAGACCGCTTAACGCTTTCAGCCAGCGCGGGGAGGTGCTAAACGCCAGCCAAAGCGTCAAGACCAAGACGAGGGCTGCTGTGATGCCTGCGATCAAACGGTGTGTCCACTCAATCAACACGCCGCCAGCCAGGTAAAAGGGCACTAGCCCCCCGTAAGCCGTCGGCCAGTCGGGAATGGCATCGCCCGATTTGGTGCTGGTCACCAACGCCCCTGCGGAAATGAGCATCACCGTCGTCGCCGCCACCATGACGGCGAAGCGGTGGAGCCACGCATTTCCCTTTGACCGATTTGCCGCGGATGCGTTTATCGTTGTCATCGGTTTTCACCTGAGCGGGCACAAGAACCCTTCTTGCTCAAAGTGACGGTCATAAAGATGGAATGGCTTGGCAATGGCAAACTGCAGTGGACGGCAAAGTTCACTGCGATGCCTGTCCACCTTTTCCGTCACCACCGTCGCCCCGCCGTGCGGGGACAGTCGGAACGGTTTGCGGGATGAAATCCTCGGGCGCACCGGGAACGCTGTAGTCGTAAGGCCAGCGGTAAACGACGGGCAATTCGTCTCCCCAGTTGCCATGCGGCGGTGGAGACGGAGCCTGCCATTCTAAGGTGTTGGCTTTCCATGGGTTGCGGTCGGCTTTGGGACCTTTGAACAAACTCCAGATGAAGTTGATAACGAACAGCAGTTGCGCCGCGCCGACGATGAAAGCAGCGACGCTGACGACCACATTGATGTTGTGCACCAACGCTTGCGGGATAAAGTCGTATTGGTCAAAGGCGTAATAGCGGCGCGGCACACCCAGAAAGCCGAGGTAGTGCATCGGGAAGAAAATGAAGTAAACGCCGATGAAGGTCAGCCAGAAGTGAAGTTTGCCCAACCGCTCATTCATCATCCGTCCGAACATCTTGGGAAACCAATGATAGACGCCGGCGAACAAACCGAACACAGCGGAAACGCCCATGACGAAGTGGAAGTGGGCGACGACGAAATAGGTGTCGTGGAGCGGGATGTCAACGGGGGGGTTGCCCAAAAAAATGCCCGTCAAACCGCCTGTGGCGAAAGTGGAGATGAACCCGATGGCGAAAAGCATCGCAGTGGTAAAACGAATGTTGCCGCCCCACAGCGTCGCCAGCCAGTTGAAGGTTTTGATGGCGGATGGGACGGCAATCAGCAGCGTCGTCGTCATGAAGGCGGTGCCCAGCCAAGGGTTCATCCCGCTGACAAACATGTGGTGTCCCCAAACGAGGAAGGACAGAAGCGCGATGGCGGCGATGGCAGCGACCATGCCTTTGTAGCCGAAGATGGGTTTGCGGGCATGGGTGGAAAGCACTTCCGAAGTGATGCCCATAGAAGGCAGGATGGCGATGTAAACTTCAGGGTGAGCCAAGAACCAGAACAGGTGCTGCCACAAGATCGGGTTGCCGCCTTCATGGGGGATGTGCTTGTCGCTGACGACGAGGTAGGGCGTGAAGAAGCTGGTGCCCAAATGGCGATCTAGGAGCAGCATGACGGCAGCGGCGAACAACACGGGGAACGACAGCAGCCCCAAAATCGCCGTGATGAACAGCGCCCAAACGGTCAGGGGCAATCGCCCCATCGTCATCCCCTTCGTCCGCAAGTTTAGGACAGTCGTGATGTAGTTGAGGGAACCCATCGTCGTGGAGGCGATGAAAAGGGCTAAAGCAATCAGCCACAAGGTTGCGCCCCATCCCGAACCCATCAAGGCTTCCTTGACGCTGCTGAGGGGCGGGTACATCGTCCATCCGCCACCGGCGGGTCCGCCAGGCACGAAGAAAGAGGCAATCAAAACGATACAGGCTGCCAAATAAACCCAGTAACTTAACATGTTGAGAAAGGGGAACGCCATGTCACGGGCGCCAATTTGCAGCGGGATGAGGAAGTTGGAGAAGCCGCCCGTGCCAGCGGCTGTGATGAAGAAGAAGATCATGATGGTGCCGTGCATCGTGACGGCGGCGAGATAGAAGTCCTGATTGAGGATACCCCCTTGAGCGGCGTGAGGAAGCAATTTCTCCAGCCACGGGAAGGTTTTGCCGGGGAAGCCCAACTGCAACCGCATCAACCAAGACAGCACCATCGCGACGAACCCCATCACGAACGCCGTGATGAGGTATTGAATGCCGATGATTTTGGCGTCTTGGCTGAAGATGTAACGCGTCCAGAAACTTTGCGGTTCGTGATGGACTTCGGTTTGGGCGTGCACTTCGTGCGCCATCGCCAACGACCCTCCTTCAGCGTCGGCAAGGGTTTATGGGATAAGGTCAGCGACAGTGGACTGTTGCGCCAACCACTCCTGCACTTGCGCTTCGTCTTCCACGATCAAAATGCCCCGCATCGTGTAATGCCCTTGTCCGCACAATTCGGCGCAAGCAATTTCAAACTGCCCCTTGCGCGTGGGCACAAACCAAACCCGCGTGACCATTCCCGGCACGGCATCTTGCTTGACCCGAAAGTGCGGGACATAGAAACTGTGGATGACATCTTTGGAGCGCAGGTAAACGACGACAGGTTTGTTGACGGGCACATGGAGTTCACCTTCACCCGCCGGGAAAAAGATGTCGTCTTTGCTGGCGGGGTCTTTGGTGTCGATGCCCAGAGGGTTGTCGCCGCTGATGAGGCGCATGTCTACGCGTCCAAACTTGCCGTCTTTGCCAGGGTAACGAATTGCCCACTTAAACTGTTGCCCCCACACCTCCACGACGAAGGCGTCGGGTGGAGGCGAACTGAGTTGGATGCGGGACCACAGCCGACCACCGCTCAAAATCAACATGGTCAAAATCACAGCGGGCACAATCGTCCACGCCAATTCCAGACGCGGGTTATCGGGATAAAAGACAGCGCGTCGTCCTGCTTCCCCCCGGTAGCGGAACACCAAAAACGCCAACAGCAGTTGCACCAAGATGAAGACAACTCCCGTGATGACCAGGGTGGTGACAAACAAACGGTCAATGGCGGCACCGTGTTCGGACGCCAGCGGTCTCAGCCACCACCCGAACTTTTTGGAGCCTGCGACGGTGATCGCTGCCGCGAGCACCAAGAGCACCAACAGCAGCGCTAACACAACGCCATCCATTTGCCCGCGCTTACGGCGCATCAACCATCACACCTCGCTCACCCAAAAGGCAGGGGACATTGCGGTGTCCCCTGCCCCTTTGGGCACGGTTTCATCGCTTGAAAGTGAAAGTGATGGTCTTTGTCTCGCCTGCCTTTACCGTCACCTTTTGCGTTTGCTTGCCCAACCGTTCGTGCCACGCTTCAATTTCGTAAGTGCCTGCAGGCAATCCGCTGATGGTGAAAGAACCGCTGTCGTCTGTCACGGCAAAGAAGGGATGGTCAAAGATACCGACCCACGCCTTCATCCACGGGTGGACATCGCACTTGAAGTAACTGTCAGGGGGCAACTCGGGCGACCTGAACTGTTTGCGGATCTTGACGGCGCTGGTCGGTTGTGCCTGATTGAACTGCGGGTTTTTCTTGCCGACAAAGTGGACATTGTGCAGAAAACCGTCGGAGTTGACGATTTCTAAGGTTTGCCCGACCATAATCCCGAAGACATGGGGCGTGTAGTGGCAACCCTTTTGGTCCAACTCAACGGGTTTGCTCGGTGGCTTGTAATTGCCCTTTGGTGGGTTCTTGACATAAACGAGCACCCATTTGAGCGTTCCGTTTTTGTTCAGGACGAATTCGTCAGATGGAACGGGTTTACCCTTGTGCAAAGCGTCGCACTTTTTGTCCTGCTTCATGCTAATCATGCGGGGCTTGAGGGGTGTGCCTGTGAATTTAACGACCCCTTTGATCGTCGCGTTGCCCCGCGCCGCCCCCGTTTTTTGGATGGGTTGGGGTTCTGGGCTTCGCGCACAACTCAGTCCCACGGCAATAGCTAAGGAACCCAACAGCGTCAGCGCATGTCGCCACTGCATCCCCTATCAGTCCTCCTTGCGGTGTTTCTTTACGGTTCGCCGTCTCTAAAGTTTAGTGCAACAAGTTTGCCTGGTTCTATCGGCGAAATCTGTCTGACCTTCGGACGCTTTGGGTGTCTCTCGGACATCCCTTGCACCAGAAGAGGTAAAGGACGCTCATCGCTGTCAGCGACGGTGGCATCAGAAGCGCCAGCACCCCCCAATCGGGGCGCCACGCGCCTGTTTTCGGGTCGTAACGGAAGCAGCGGAAAGGTATCTTCGCATCGGGGAGCGGGTAGGCAAGGACCGTTTCACCTTCTAATTCCCGCACGACTTCCCGCAACCGCGGGGGCAATACTGTTGCCCCAACGAGCAAGCGAACGACCTTGCCGTCTTTGATCGCTGCCAGCATGGCGGGATGGTCGTATTGGTTCGTGCCCTTGACGCGGCGGTGCCAGAAGCGCACCGTTTGCTCCAACTGCCGTATCGCTTCGGACGCCCCGATGCCGAAATGCCAATGAGGGCGCTCTGTAGGAGACAGCCCAGTGGCTTCCGCCATAAGGCGAAGTTCTGCCAGTGTGTCTTTCGGGACGAAACTGAGGACGACGACCTCATAAGCGCTCCCCAATCCGCCGACCCGCCGGATAGCGTCCCGCAATGATCGCAGGTAAGGGTGGCAAACACCTGAGCAATGGGCGGAAACAAAGGTGAGCAAAATCGGGCGCTCCCGCCACAGCGACGAGAAGGGGAGCGTCGTTCCGTCTATCGTCCGCACAGTGATGTCGGGGACCGCCCGGTAGAGGGCTTCCTCTTCGCGGGGAAGCAACCGAGCGCCGTTTTCTGTTTGGGCAAGACTGCGCTGAACCGACACCAGCAAAACAAGCGTGGTCAGGACGACGGCGCTTTGGCGGCAGCGAAGGCGAGCCGCCATCGTTTGCCCACCTCCACGAGGTAACCCTGTGTTGAATAATGGGCTTTGGTTGGAGTGCGGCTCTCCTGAGCCGCCGCAAAGAAATCGGCGCGTCAGAGACGCGCCCTCCGAACGACAAGGTGGCTCTCGGAGGGCGGCTCTCCTGAGCCGCCGCAAAGAAATCGGCGCGTCAGGAGACGCGCCCTCCGAACGACAAGGTGGCTCTCGGAGGGCGGCTCTCCTGAGCCGCCGCAAAGAAATTGGCGCGTCAGGAGACATGCCCTCCGAGGAGCTGCCGAAAGGAAAATTCGACTAAAGCACTCCAAGCACAAAGATGTGTAAGTGCCCGGGCGGTCAAAACGCATGAAGAGGCGGTTGACATAGCCAGGCATCGCCTGGGTTTGACCGAGCAACACCCCATCAGGGGAGAAGAGGCTGAAGCCGTGATTGACATCCAGACTCGTGACCCGAAACTCCACAAGGGCGTTGACCGGGATTTTTACGGGTTCAGCCGTCGTCGCCTCTTCAAACTCCGCGTCCGTGCGAACGGGTTTTTCGGTGATGGCGAAGGCAAATTGCTTAGCGGTCACATAGACTACCTTGTCGGGAAAAGTGGGGCGCGGGTAAGGGAGATGGGGCACACTCAAGGCAAAGGAAGCGAGAAGCACGAGGGTGAGGAGCACAAACAGCGGGCGCCGTAACTGGCTGACGGCTTTGTAAGCGGCTTCTCCCTCCAATGGAACACGAGTGCTCAGGACACAATAAGCGTAAACAGCGACGATGATGAGGGCGATGAACGCCCACACGGCAAACGCCACCATCGGCGCCATCGTTGTTCACCACCTTGTCGTCATCCTTGGTCGCGCGTTAAACCCTACAGCGATGAACAGATGGGGTGCAAGAGGTGACAAGAAGGAGACTTAGTTCCTAAAATGGCACTTAGAGGGTGTCTGCAGCAGCGTGGCAAACTTTCGGTGGCGTTGCGCCGAGAGGTGGCTCTTGATGCCATGCGATACTGTCGCTGTCCGAAGCCGCTGGGACATCGCTATTTTGCGGGCGCTTAAGGAAGGGCAAAACCGTCCCGCCATGTTGCAACGCCATTGCCCGCAAATCCCCCGCCGAACCCTGTATCGCCGCTTGAAACACCTGCAGCAAGCCAGGTTGATAGAACCCACTGCTCAGCCACCAGCCCCGTTGCACGGGGGCGCTGTCCCTGCCGCCCTGCGCTTGACGGAGGAAGGGGAGCGATGTCTTCAAGTCGTGCAGCGATTAGAAGCAGCGGGGCTCAGCGTTGATCAAATCGTGCAGTGATTCCCGCTACTCCAGTGCCCTTGTCGGCTAAAATCGTTGGCACTGTTGCTCCGCCAACCGACTCGTCCCCGTCTGCTGGTCGTAGGGCTGCGGATGTCCCGCAAGCGGGTGTTTGACCATCTCAGACGCCTGTAAGAGTTGCAGGGCGTCCAACGCAAGGTCGTTCCGACCCGTCCCGTGCAAGTGTGCTATCAACTGACACCGCAGGGCGAACAAATCGTTCACGCCCTTTTGGAAGCCCGCCAGTTGCTGGCGGCAACGACGCCCGTCACTGGCGCCGCGCGGTCGCCGGCGGGGCAAGGGTAAACAAGTAATCGCGCAGTGCCTCGGCTTGCTTGCGGGCATCGCCGCCTAAGATGTCGGGTAAAGGTGAGTCATACTTCTGCGTTTGTTCGTTGTATGGGAAGAAGGTCGGCATGCGGGTGCCAGGTTGAAACTTTTGGGGATCTAACAGCCAGTCCACAATCCATTCGGGTTGCAGCCGCTCCCGCGCCAGTTGCAAGTTGGGTGCTAACTGGGCGACGTCCGCGCCAGGCTGCACTGGACCTGTTGGGTGGCACGCGATGCATTGCAGTTGGTCAAACAACCGTTTACCCACCGCAACCATTTGTGGGTCAGGGTGGTAGGGACGGTGGAACGCGGTCAGGATGGGGCGTTGGTCCACTGCCGCAAAGTAGCGGATAAGCGTGTTGACTTCTTCGTCATCAAAGCCAAAGGTCGGCATCCGCACTTGGAGCCACGGGCGAATGTAATGCTGCCGCCCGCTGCCCATCGTCGGGTCGTGCAAAAAGCGGAAGAGCCAATCGTGGTTGACGCGGTAGCCCTCGGATTGCAAGTTGGGCGGCTGCATGCCGTCTTCCAACAGCGGCCAAATGTCACCGCCGTAACCCTCCACGATGTGGCAACCGACGCAGTTGTAGCCGAAGACGAGTTTTTGTCCGGCTGAGACGGCGGCGATACGCGGGTCGGTGGTTCGGTCACGCACATACAAGGTTTGGGGCAAATCCGTTCCCGTTACCTTCAGCGTCGCCAGTTCCCGCTTGGTGAAACTCAGGATGGCGGTCAATAGGGCGTCGGCATCCTGTTCGGAGATGTTCAGATTGGGCATGCGCAGACCGCTTTCGCGGAAACTGCGCGGGCGGATGATTTTCTCCCGCAGCCAGATGTATTTGCGGTCCCAGTAGGTCGGTGCCTTCTCAAAGATTTCGTGGACGCGTTGCCCAAAGTCAATCAGGTGCGGGTCCAAGTCGGCTTCGTCAGAGAGGTTTTTGCCGATCTTGGTAAGTTTCTCGGTGCCAGGGATGTTATGGCAGCCGGCGCAGCCGTAGTTGGCGATGAGCGAAAAGCCCTTTTCAATCAGTTCAGGGTTGTTCAGGTTGGGTGTGGGCGTGAAAGCGACAGGGCGCACGGTCGGTTTCTCTTTCAGCGTCAGCAAAAAGGCGGTGATGTCCGCCGCTTCCTGCTCGGACAACCGCAAATTGGGCATCTTTGCCGACGGGTCAACGCCTTTGGGGTTAAGCAGCCAGTTGAACAGCCAGTCAGGGTTGGTGATTTTGCTGCCGACTTTGCTGAGGTTGGGACCGAAATCTTTTTCGCTGAGGACGCGTTTGCCCGGCTCGCGTTCCTGCGGACCACCCACACCCTCAATGCGGTGGCACCCCAAACAGCCGACTTGCTGCACCAGTTGCCGCCCGCGATTGGGGTCGCCGCCAGGGTAGCGTTTCGCCAAACGCAAGGGTTGCTTGCCGTAGTGGGGTCGCAGGTCAACGAACTGCGGTTGCGCTTGCCCCTGCACGACTTCCGAGGCATGGCGCAAGTAAGCGACCAACGCCCACACTTCGTCATCGCGCAGGTAAAACATCGGCATGCGAGTGGTGGGTGACCATGCGTGCGGGTCTTTCAGCCAGCGGAACAACCATTCAGGGCTCACTTTTTCGGCGATGTGCGTCAGGCTCGGACCGATTTTTTGCAAGTCTTCAGGGACATCTTCGTAGCCCTTAGCGTCGTGGCAGCCGAAGCAACCCAACATGTAGTAAAGTTGCTTGCCCCGCGACAGTTTCGGTGCGCCGGCGAGGGTCATCTCGTAGCGGTGGCACTTGCCGCAGCCGGCTTCCACATATTTGATGGGCAGCATCGGCGTCTCCCAAAACTTCTCGTTATAGGCGTGGGCGACATCCTTTTTGAGGGCGACGCCCTGCCCGCCGTGACAACTGGTGCAGCCGAACTTGCTGACGGGATGTTTGCTGAACAGTTCCTGCTGGCGGGGATGGGGCATGAGGGCTTTCAGGATGGCGATTTGGGACTTAGGCGCCTTTCTGCGTTCCAAGTCGGCGATGCGCGCCTTGATAAAAGTGCCCCAACTTTCAGGCTTATCGTAACCCATGTGGCAAGTGGTGCAGCGGTCTACCAAGTGCAGTTCGGGGTTGTGGATTTGCTGGATTTGGGGTTTCGCCTTTTGTGCGCTTTCCAGCGACGCTTGTGCGACCTGTAGCGCAAATTCCTTCTGGCTCAGTTTTTCTTGGACGGCACGGCGCGCCGCGTCCAGCGCGTTGAATTCTTCCGTCACTTTCAGCAACTGCCGTTGGATGTCCTCCATCTGCGCGGTTAGTTTGTCCACGGTCGGCTTAAGTTGTTGCATGAGACGACGGTAACGATCTTTAGCCGCTTGCGACCGTGCCCAGAAAAATTCGTCTTCGTAGTGGAGGTAATCCAGCCGCACTTCCGCCAACTGCGTCTGCACCTTTTTGAGTTCCGCGTTCAACCGCGCTATCTCTTGGCTCAGTTGCTTGTAGCGTGGGTTGGCGTTGAGGCGTTGGGAAACCTCTTGCAGTTGTTTCTTCAACTCTTGATATTCGGTGTCGTTCTGCAATTCCTGTTGCACTCGTTTCAGTTCCTGCTGGGCATACTGGCGGAACAGTTGGATGTAGGTGGTCTGATAGGGGTACCACTCAGGGCGCTGGTCCTTGTAGATGACGATGAGGATGAGCGCTAGTGCTGTCAGGTTGAGGACGGTGAAAATCTGATTGAGCCGACGGGTGTTGTAAATCTGGTCCATGCGTCTAACCCCTCCTGCATCAGATGTTGAACCATGGCGTCACGACAAGGTATTTCAACCGAATGCCCCAAAACAGCGGGAAAACACCCAACCGCATCATCATCTTGATGGGCAAAAAGAGCGTCCATGAGACGAAAAACATGACAATCAAGTAACGCACTAAGCCTAACTGACGGTAGTAATTGATGGCGCGTTCGCCCCAGTCTTTGTGCACGAACCGCAACCACCACGGATAGGTGAACACCAGCGCGTTGAAGAGGGCGTAAATCAGGAAGCCGACCGGGCAAAACATGTTGGCGGGTGGGTCTTTGTGCAACGGGCACCAGGTCAGGTGCTCTGCGACGACTTTGATGTGTTCGCGCGGCTCCCACGGCATGTAAATCGCCCAAGGTCCCCAGCGGAAGAACTGCCCAATAACGATCAGGATAAGCCAGAGGGCAAAGCCACCGATGAAGAAAATGTATTGCCATTCGCGTCCCTTCCAGCTGTAGCGCCCGATGCCGACGGTCGGTTTGGTGTCCACATAAGGGATGACCATCAAGCCGACGATGATCATTCCAGGCAACAAAACCCCTGCGATCCACGGGTCAAAGTAGACAAGCATCTCTTGTAAGCCCAAGAAATACCACGGCGCGCGGGACGGGATGGGCGTTTTGTTGGGGTTGGACGGTTCTTCCAACGGCGCGTTGAAAACCAACGAGACGATGAACAACACGACGGTCAGAAACACAGCCGAGAGAAATTCCGCGTAAACCAAGTCCGGCCATGTGAGCACCTTGCCCTCTTCCAGCGCCTCGCGTTTGCGTTCAGCGGCGACCTGCGTCGCTTGGACTTGTTCTTCGGTCATGCCCCGACGCGCCGGGCGCGGGGTCGCAGGGCGTTGCCCCGCCGGTTGGGAACGAGGTTGCTCAGGTGCAGGGGCGTGCTCCGCCATAGCCTTTGCCCTCCTTTAGCCAGCCTTCAAAGTGGACCGGAAATGCCACCGTCTTTGCGCACGCGCCAAAAGTGAATCGCCATGAGCCACGCATGAATGAACGGAAAGCCCAAGCAGTGCCAGACATAGAAGCGGATAAGGGCGTTCTCGCCGACGATGCTGCCGCCCAACAAAGCGAAGCGGACATCGTTGTAAGGCGTCATGCCCAATTGCGGACCGAACGGACCTTCATGCCCCAAGAACGGGGTTGCCCGCGCCATGTTGGTGCCGACAGTCACCGCCCACATCGCCAGTTGGTCCCACGGCAGCAAATAACCCGTGAAGGACAACAGCATTGTCAACACCAGCAGGTTGACACCGATGACCCAGTTGAACTCGCGGGGCGGTTTGTAGGAGCCGGTCAGGAACACCCGCAACATGTGCAGCCAAACGGTGATGAGCATCGCATGGGCTGCCCATCGGTGCATGTTGCGCAAAATGCGCCCGAAAGGCACATCGTTCATCAGATACTTGACATCCCAGTAAGCATGCTCCGGCGCCGGACGGTAGTAGAACATCAGCAAGATGCCGGTGATTGTCAACAACAACATCAGGTAAAAGCTCAACCCACCCATGCACCAAGTGTAAGAGACTTTGACGGCGTGGCGGGGAATGCGGGTGGGGTGAAGGTGAAGGACCAAACTGTTGAGCACCGTCAAAATGCGGGAGCGCCGGTCAACAGGCCACGGTGTGCGGTAAATGGAACGGACGAAGTGGCTGTTGATGATGCGCATCAAAAGCCCTTCGCCTTGCCCATCTGTGCGGGAAGCGGGGCGTGTCGGGCTCTCCTGTTCCGGCGTTTGGCGCTCTTCGCTCACCGCTGTTCGCCTCCTTGCTCAAATGCGCAGGATACTCTGCGGATAGAGTTCGTTGGAATCTTTGCCAGGCACACCCGGAAATTTCACGCTGCGGTCAACGACGAGTCTGCCGCCTTCACCCAAATAAATCTTGTAGCGGTCTAACGGGCGCGGGGCGGGACCCTCAAAGTTCGTTCCGTCCTTTCGGAAGCCACTGCCGTGACAGGGGCACTTGAACTTTTGCTCCACTTCAATCCAGTTGGGTTTGCAGCCCAAATGGGTGCAAGTGCCGTCCAGCGCAAAGAAGCCGTAAGGCTCATGGACGATCCAGACATTGTAGCGATCTTTCCAGCGCCCATCCACTGAGCCGACAGGGTACTCGTGAGGAAAGCCCGCTTCAAAGGCTGGGGGCGGCTCAAACAGGACGTTGGGGAAAAAGAAGCGGGCGAAAATCCAGCCGAAAATCCCCATAATGCTCCAAAAGATACCCCAACCGATGACGGAAAAGATGTCCGTTAAGAATTTCCGCCGCGTCGTCGCACCCGCCCGCGCCTGCGGACGCGCCGGTGCTGTCGCTGGTGCTGCCATTTTCGCTCATGCCCTCCTTTGCACTGTGCACCCGTCGCCTATATTGCCGCAACAAACTTGCCGTCTTTAGTCGGGTCAACCGTGTCCGACGATTAGACAACTGTCGGATGTCGTCAGACATTCACGGTTCGTCATCTTCCCACATATTTTTGTGCTGGCGTTCCAAGAAGGTGACGAACTCAGAGCGGCGGTGGGTAGGGACGCTGCCTTGAGGCAAGCGTTGCACGCGCACTTGCCACTTTTCCCAGCCCATTTCAGCGGCGATCAAGTCGCCTTCTCGCACTTCCGTAGCGGGTTTGGCGATTTTCCCGTTAACGCAGACACGCCCCGATTCGCACAAGGCTTTGGCTAAAGCGCGCCGTTTGACTAACCCTGTCAGTTGCAAAAATTTGTCCAACCGCATGGGCGTCACCGGGGCTTGGGGCGCGGGGTCGCGTCACCGGGCAACACACCCATCGCCCACAAGATACCGCCTAACAGGTGGGCTTGAAACTTGGGGTCGCGCCACACTTCCTCACGATGTCCCAGCGCCGTGTAAAACACCCGCCCTTTGCCATACTCGCGGCACCACGCCAACGCGTAATCTTGGTCGGTTCGCTTGCCCTTGGCGATGTCTACCGAGGATGGGTCTAGCCGCAAAAGCACCCGCACCTTTTCACGAGACCAGTTACGGTGCTGATAAATCTCATCGGTCACTTCCCACACGCTACCCAAGTGGCGCGTGGCTGGGTGTGAAGGGTCTTCCACCACTGCGCGCACCAATTGGTGCCACGGGTGCCCGTCAAAGTAACCGCCGATCATTTCGCCGTAGTCCGCCCATTGGTAAAAAGTGTCCGTTGCGCTGTGGACGCCGACAAAACCCTTGCCGTTGCGCACGAAGTCCAGCAAAGCACGCTTTTGGGCGTCACTTAAGGGTAATTCGCCTGTCGTGTAAAACATGACAGCGTCGTAGCGGTTAAGGATCTCAGGCACCAGCAAATCCGTGTCCTCGCTCACCGTCGTCAAGAACAGGCGTTGGTTCGGCGGCAGTCCCAGTAGGTCGGTCGCAGGTTTGTGCCCCCAGCCCAACCGTGTGACGATGTCTGCAGCCGTCGCCGTCGTGTCGTGGCGAAAGCCCATGGAGCGGTTGACGAACAGCAACCGCCGAACAGGTTGCCCTTCGGCTTCAGGGTTTTCATGTGGGAGCGTTAACAGTGCACTTAAGGCGAACATCCCCATCACCCCGATCCAATGCCAACCGCAGTGGCGCATCGTTCGGTCACCTCGGCGCAAATTTTGGCATCACCTGATGGGGCGTGTCAAACGGAAAGACGCGACGCCGCCAATTTACCGCGTTGCATTGACGGCGTCGCGTCGGGACGCAGACGAGCCGCCCCAAGTTCACCGCTGAGCAGCCCGTTCGCGGCGGGGTCCTTGCCCGAAGCCGCGCGTTCGTCCGCCGCCGAAGCCGCCAAAGGGGGGCATCTCGCCGGCGACGATGGTTTCAGCGACGAGGTTGCCCTGTTCATCGGGGCGTCCGCGCACAAACACGCGCTCGCCCGGCTTAAGGTCAGCCAGTTTAATAGGCGTCATTTTGAAAACGCGCGCGTCAGGGTTGACCAAGACAGGGGCGCTAACACCAAACTGGCTACCGCCGCCCTTGACATCGTAAACGCGCCCGACAACGGTCACCCCTTCACGGGGCAAATGGGGCATAACGACGACCGTCGTCGCTCTCAACCAACCCGTCTGCGGGTCAGGTTGCCCCTGCACGACCGCAACGGTATTGGGTTTGATGTCAGCACGCGTCGCCGGCTGGCTGCGTTGGATTTGCGCGTTGTTGGATACAGTGACAGTGCGCGTTACGGTGTTTTCACCGAACGCCGCTTGCACGACGAGCGTGTTGCCCTGCACGCTAACGACGGTGCCGAAGGCAACCGGGATACGGCGGGCGAATTGGGAAAAGTCCGGCGCTCTCGGCGGCTGTGCCGGTTGTTGCGCCAACAACCCACCCAAGAAACCGACGGCGATCAAACCGATACCTATCAGGTAACGCTTCATCAAACAACACCTCCTCAGCGACTGTTTTTGTTTTGCGTGGCATCGCTGCCGGAACGCACGATGGTGCGCCCGTCACTTCGCCTGAGACTGCCCACTTTTTCAGCGGGGTGGGTCCCCGTCCCGTGCAGCGCTCAACGGCTTATCGGCGCGGTGTAGGCACGCTCTCAAGCGGCGTCTCCCGGTCAGGTTGGGCGTTGGGAAGGGCATTTTGTTTTTGCTGTTGTTGAGGGACGGTCGGCGTCGGAAGCGGCGGGGCAAGGCGACTCCTTTTGCGTTCCTCTTCGGTCAACTTGGGCAATTCAGCGGGGTGTCGGATGATGCGCGGCGTCAAAAACACCATCAATTCGGTCCGCTCCCGGCTCTTTTCGGTGCGGCGGAAGAGGGCGCCGATGAGCGGCAAATCTTTGAGGATGGGAATGCCCGTCTTAATTTCCTGCACGCGGTCGCGCATGATACCACCGATGACGACCGTTTCACCGTCCCGCACCGTCACCGAGGTGCGGGCTTGGCGGTTGTTGATGATGGGTTGTGTGAAACCCGCTTGCGTGACCGTGCCGCCTAAATCGTCAATTGTTTGCACGATGTCCATGACGATAAAACCGGCGTTGTTAACGCGCGGGGTCACTTGCAAGGTCGTCGCAATAGAGCGCAATTCGGTGCTGATCTGAGGCGGTGTGCCGACTGTGCCTGGGAAGAAAGTTGTGACGACGGGAAAGAGTTGCCCGATTTGGATTTGGGCTTGCACATTCGCCATCGTCAAAATGTGCGGCGTGGCGATGACTTGCACTTTCTGGTCGCGGGCTAACGCCTGCAAGATGGCGCGGAAATTATCGCTCAGGTAGGTGTAGAACAACCCCTGCGCGCCGGTTGTTGAAGGGGTCGGTGTCCCCGTGACGACATCCGTCGTCACTTGGTTGGTCGCGCCGAAAATGTTTTGCTGGCTGATGTGCCACTCTACGCCGAACTGCAACTCTTTCGTCAGCGTCACATCGGCGATGATGACTTCAATGAACACCTGCGGCTGCGGGCGGTCCAGTTGCTCAATCAAACTGTCAATGGCGGAAAACGCTGAAGGCGGTGCCGTGACGACGATGGAGTTGGTGCGGTTATCGGCGGTGACGGTGACATCCTGCAAGTTTTGCAGCGGACCCAGTTGCTGCGTTCCACCCAAAGTCTGCAGGGCAAAAAACAAAAAGCCGGTCGGACGGCGCTGTTGTTGCATGATGCTGTTGATGGTGTCCGCTAAGGCTTGAGCGTCCACATTTTGGACGGGGTAGACCTTGACGAGCCGCCCCAAATCGGCAGGTTGGTCTAATTGGGCGATCACCTGTTCAAAGAGAGGCATGTTGGCGTCTGTCGTGGCGACGACGACCGCGTTGCGCCGAGGGTCAGCGACGACGACATTTTGTTGAAAGCCCATCCACTGACTCGGTCCCGCCACCCGTTGCTCAAAGGGGATGCCAGCGAAAAAGAAGGGGAAGCCCCCGCGCGGTTGCGCCGTCGTTTGCACCATCCTGTTGAGCATGTCCGCCACCTGCGTGGCGTCAGCGTATTTGAGGACGAAGTCTTTGACCTTGACCGGCGGCAGGTAATCTTTGTCCAGTTCGGCGACCAACTGTTCCACCAGCGCCAAGTTTTCGCGGGTAGCGGCGACGACCAACGCGTTGGCACGGGTGTCAGCAGCGATGCGAATTTCACCGCTCCGCACGGCGCCACCGGCGATCGCTTGGGCGGTCGGGCTGGGTTGCGCGAAAAAGGCGGCAAAACGCCCGGCGCTGGGCTGCCGCTGCGCAGCCGCCACGCCTTCCACCAGCAATGTCTGCAGAATCTGTGCCGTGTCGGGCGCGTAAGCCCGTTGCAGCGGGATGATTTTGAACTGTAGATTGGGGCGGGCATCTACATCTAATTGCTGGATGAGTTGACGAATGGCGTCCAACCGTTCGCGCGTTGCCGCGACGATGACGGAGTTAGTGCGCGGGTCGGAAGTGATGATAGCCTCAGGCTCCGTCGGCACGGCGCGGCGTTGCCCCGTTTGTTGCGGTTGGGGTTGCGGTTGGGGCGGTTGGAACGGCGGTTGACCTGGCGGCGCGGTGACAGTGCGGCGTTCAAACAGTTCCGACAAAATCCGCTCCATGTCAGCGGCGTCGGCAAATTGCAGGCGGAAAATTTCCACCTGCAAGGCTTCCGCTGCGGGCGTGTCCAGCCTACGGATGAACGCTTTGACCCACTCCATACGCTCCTTCGGCGCCCAGACGAGCAGGGCGTTGGAATGCGGGAAAGGCACAAGTTGAATGGACGCGGTTGTGACCGCAAGTGAAGGTGCGGGGGCGCTCGGCGGTCCCGGCGTCGGCGCCGTGGGGCGGGGTGCAGAGCCGACAACCACGCCCATCGGCGCCAACAACTGTCCCAACGCTTGCGCGACTTGTTGGGCGTCGGCGTATTGCAACGGGACGACCTCTATCGCCACTTGCGCCGACAAGTCCACATCCATCAACTTGATGAGTTGGCTGAGACGGTCAATGTTGGCTTGGGTGTCCACGACGATGAGCATGTTGCCGATGCTGGTGCTGGCGAGCAGCGCGTTTTGTGCCGACAGCAAGGGTTGCAGTTCCGCTTGCATTTGGCGGGCGTTCAGGTAGCGCAGGGGAAAGACTTGCGTAACCAATTGGCTGGGCGGGACAGGTGGTTTTTGGGCGTCACCAAAGCGCGTCTCAAGGGCTTGTTGACGGGCTTCAGCGATCGGCACAATTTTGACGATGCGGTCCCCCTCAGGCACTAAGGTGAACCCACGCACCGCCAGTGCAGCGGCTAACACTTGCAGCGCTTCGTCAACGCTCATGCGGAAGGGCGCGATGATGGTGAGCGTTCCTTCCAAGTTGGGATGGGGGACGAAAATTTTGCCCGTCGCTTTGCTGTAAAACTCCAAGACCGCTGAAATTTCCGCCCGCACAAAATTCAACTCCACCATCACGCCCCGCGCCTCGCGAAAGATGCGCCCTTCGGTGCGCGACGGACCCGCCGGAGCAGGCGGGGCGACAGGAGCCGAGGGCTGCGGCGGTTGCGCCGGTGGGGACGGCGGTTGTTGCGGCTGTTGCGGCTGTTGTGGCTGTTGCTGTTGTGGTGGCTGGGGCTGTTCAGGTTGTTGTGGTTGTTCAGGCGGCGGTTGTTGGGGCTGCTCAGGCGGTTGCTGCGGTGGGGCGCTGGGTTGGTCCGGCGGCTGTTGGGCGACCGGTAAGGTGGCTTGAAACGCTGACGCCATCGGTGCCCATGACAGCCACCCCGCTAAGACGAGCGTTGTCAGCCAGCAACGCCATTGCCACGAGGGTCTGAGCGCTTTCATCGGCAGGTCACCTCGGCTCAACGGGTTACGCTTACGCTACGGTGTGAAGTTGACGCCAGCGCGCTGGAGGGCTTGTTGCACCTGTTGTTGCTGTTCGGGGGACATTTGTGACCAGTTTTCGCGCAGCCGTTCCATGATGCGGTTGCGCACGAATTCCGGCAGTTGGTTCCATCGGTCAACGACGCGGGTCACCCACTCCGACGGGTTGCGCCGTCTATTGCCGCCGTCTCCACCTCTGTTGCCCATGCCGAAACCAGAGGGCGAGCCAGGAGGTGACGGGGGGGAAGACACTGCACCCGGACGGGGGGCTTGTCCGGGTGCTCCGCCCATCGCCAAGATTTTGCGTTCCTGCTTGCCTTCGCCTAAAGTGATGCGATAGGCGAAATCGCCTTGCCGCACCTCTACATAGTTGTCGCCGGCGTTCACGACCTGATAGCCAAAAGCGCTTTCGCCGACCCGCACGAATGCCGTGTCACGGGTTTGCGGGTTTTCCAAGACCACATAAGTGTCGCTGCCCAAGCGCACGACGCCCGTCGCCGTCAAATTGGCAGGGCGCGATGCCATGACCGTTGACGGCGGCGGCGTGCTCGCCGCCGGCAGAGGCGGTGGGGCAGGCGGCAACGGGGGCGGCGCGCTTAACCCGCGCGGCGTTCGTGACGGTGTTGGCGGCGCTGTTGACCGCACCGTTGTTGAGGGTTGAGTCCGCTGGGGCGGTGATTCGCGGGGCGGTTGGAAAATGTTGCGGTCGGCGATGAAACGGTAGTCTCGTCGCGGCAAAGCCGCTGGACTGGCGGATTGTTGAACGACTGGGGCTTGAGCGGTGTCCGTTGTCGTTAGCGCTTCGGAAGTTCGTCGTAACGACTGCGTCGCTGTCGTGGTAGCGACGGTTTGACCGCGCGACGCAGACGGAGCCGTCACGTGGCGATAGTAGGCGTAACAACCGAGAACAAGCGCGACCGTGAACACACTCAAGATTGCCCAATCACGCGGGGTCACTTCGCGGCTCATCGGAGATCACCTCTCCAGCGCCGGCGCGCCTGCCGCACCGAAGGGCGCAGTGCGTCGGCGCGGTGCGGGCGCTAAAGTTTTCAAAACGGCATCGTCCACTGGCACAAGCCACACGCATAAGGCTTGGACGCGAAAAGCCGGCTGAGGCTGCCCAACGACCTGCATGCTCCACCGCTCCACAATTAGCGGCGGACGCAAAGTGCGGAGCCGTTGGAGCAGTTCCGTGATGCCCTGCAGGGCATCGCTCAGCGTCTTGTGTGTCGTCGTCGCCGTCACTTGGACGGGCAACCGCACACATCTTAGGTCGGGATTTACTTGCCATGCCATCGGCTGCAGCGTTTCCACTTTCAGGCGGCTTTGGGTCAAAGCGCCTTCCACCTGCTCCATCAAGCGCGCCGTCAATTGCCCGGGCTCAAAACGGCTGAGCGGCTGCCCCAGTTCTCGCACGATGTCGTTGTAGCGTTGCTGCTGATGGTGGGCGGTCGCGAGGCGTTGGCTCAAGGCGCGCTGTTGGGCGTTGAGGTCAGCGAGGTGTTGATGGAGGGAACGCACCTGCCAAAAGGCGGAAGCAGCCCAACCCCAACAAAGCAAGGCGATGACGGCTAACCCGACCAGCATGACCCGGTGTCCGTCTTTCATGGGCGTTGCACCTGCCTTTGCCCGCGCAGGTTCCGTTCACGCAGCCAGCCGGTGATTTGGAAATCCACGAAAGTTTTTCCGCCTTCCGTGCGGGCGTTGGCGAAGTTCGTCTGCACCTCAACAAACAAAGGGCGGTTGTCGGCGACAAAGGTGCTGCTCAACGCCCGGGCGGCATCGGCGACTGCACCGTGCGACAGCGCGCTGCCTCGCAACACGACTTGACCGTCCCGCAGGAACGCCATCTCGGTCACCCATGCGCTGGCAGGTAAGGCTTTGCTGACAGCGTAAAGCACTTCCAGCGGGTCGTTGCGGGGGTCGGTGACTTGTCGCCACAGTTGCTCCATCGCTTGCACTTTGGTGGCATAAGCGCCGGCGTCCAAACGGTTCAGGGCTTGCTCCAGTTGTGCGTTTTCTGTCTGTTTCTCTGCCACTTGAGTTTGCAAGGCGCGAGCGCGCGACGACAGCATGAGGGCGGCGACCAAACCCACAACGGCTAAAACGGCGACAGCACCGATGAGCCGTTCTTCCAATCGCCGCCACGCTAACGCCGGTTCAGGTTGCGGGGGCGGGAAACTTGCAGACGCCGGCAAAGCCGGGACGGTAGCGGCGATCGTGCTAAGAACCCGCTCGGCGGTGTTGTTGCCCTCTGCCGCAAGCGGCAAATCTTCTACCGAAAGTTGTAGGGTGCGGGCTAAATGGGCTGACACATCGCCCAGCAAAGCGCCATCGCCGACGGCGAACAGACGGGTTATCGGTTCACTGAACGAGCGGTGGTAAAGGGCAAAAGCCCGTTGCAGTTCGTCCGTGAGCCGTTCGGCGCCGTCCCCGTTGAAGGGCACCGAGTGCACCAACCGCAGATGGCGCCCTTTGCCCAAGGCGAGGGTGGCGGCGAGCCATCGTTCGGGGTTACCGCGCAGTTCTATTAACCCCCAACTTTCAGACGGCGGTGCGGTCACGCTCGCCCATAGACCGATCACCGAGGGCACCACCCATCGCACGGCAAGCCCCGTTTGCACGAAGGGCGCTAGGTAAGTGTGGAGGAAACTTTTGCGGCACGCAGCGACCAAGACGCCGTCAGGTTGTTCGTAAAACGCCAGTTCCACTTCCTGCGCCGGTAGCCCCAGTTGATTGACGGCTTCGGCGCGCCATGTTTGGTCAATGCTGTCGCCGTTGCCCGAGGGCAAGCGCAACAGTTTGAAAGTGCATGCGTGTGACGGCAAAACGATGCACACCGGCGCGACCAAAGTCCCCCGACGCACCAACTCTTGCACGCGTTGGCTGACTTCAAAGGCTTGCTCTTCGGGCGGCGCCGTCAAAGGGAAAGTGGCGGTCATCCGACCGCTGCGCGCAGGCACGGAAAGGCGTAGCGCCCCGTCCGTCCACTCCAATGCGGCGACCGGCTTTGCCCTGCCCAGCGACCTAAACATGGACATAAACTGCACCCCTTCGCGACATTGACGCCTGCAGTCAGTGAACGCGCCTTGGCGGGGAACACACCATGTGTTTAGACGAAGCCGCTGTGTCGCGGTGCGTTGCGGGATGGACACGAAGGTGACAAATGGAGCGGGCGACGGGATTTGAACCCGCGACCCTCGGCTTGGAAGGCCGATGCTCTGCCCCTGAGCTACGCCCGCCCCATCGCGACCGGCTGGCAAGTGTGGACAATTTATCGGGGCGCCCGGATTTGAACCGGGGACCTTCGGCTCCCAAAGCCGACGCGCTAACCAAACTGCGCTACGCCCCGCTACGGTGCGTTAAATTATGCCATCGCCTGTATTGCCAACAACATCTGACTGATGGGGACGCAAAGAGAATGAAGCGGCTATTGTGGACGGCGTTGCTCTCGGTTGCCGCTGCGCTTTGTTTTTGGGGGAGCCACCGGACCGCCCTTTTTGACACGGATGAACCCCGTTATGCCCAAGCGGCGCGGGAGATGATGCTGCGGGGCGATTGGGTGCTTCCCACCTTCAATGGGCAACCGCGTTACGCCAAACCAGTCCTCTTCTATTGGCTGCTGATAATTGCCTACCGTCTCTTCGGCATTAACGAGTTTGCGGCGCGGTTTTGGTCGGGCGTAGCCGCGTTGGTGCTGGCAGGATCGGTTTGGGCGATGGTGCGGCACGCCTTGGGCGCTGACGCTGCCTACATCGCCGCAATGGCTTGGTTGACGATGCTGGGCACGCAACTGTTTGCGCACGCTGCCATCACCGACATGGTGCTGACGGCGTTCATGGCAGGGGGCATCGCAGCCCTCTGGAGCGCGTTGACAACGGGACACACGGCGTGGCTGTATGCGGCTGCCACAGCGATGGGGTTAGCGGTCTTGACCAAAGGACCCGTCGGTATCGCGCTGCCCGTGTGCATCGTCGTTGTGACAGCGTTGATCGTGGGGCGCCGCGCGCTTTGCGTGCCCCATTGGCGTGTCGTGCTGGGGGCGGCGGTGTTGTTCGTTCTCATCGTCGCGCCTTGGTATGTTGCCGTGACGGTCCGCACGCAAGGCGAATTTCTGCGCCAATTTTTGTTCGCAGAGAATGTGCACCGCTACGCCGGCGGCAGCAAATTGCCGTTGCTGGTGCACATCGTTTACTACCCCGTCACAGCCTTCGCGCTGGCGGCGCCTTGGTCGGCGTTAGCGGTGTGGCGATTGCGCCCTCCAAGCGACACGGACGAACAGGTGGCGGTGGCATGGCAGTGGCTGTGGCGCGTTTGGGCAGTTTTGCCCATCTTCGTCTTCACGCTGTCGCACACCAAAAACCCCCAGTATGTGCTGCTGTCTGTGCCGGCGGTAGCGGCGCTGGTCGGCGAATGGGGGGCAAACGCGACACCCTCTCAAGAGCGATGGGGTAAATTTGCGTGGGGAGCCGTTGCGGTCGTCGGCGCGGTTATCTCAGCCGTCGCACCGTTCGCGCTCAATGCGGTCGCAGATTGGCGCTTGCGGTTCAGCGGCGGTGAAACTGTGTCGTTTGGATGGGGCACCAACGCCTTAGCAGGGTTGGCAGCAGCCTTGGCAGCGGTCAGCTTGTTGCCGCGCCGGCAGATGGTGCTCGCAAGCGTCGCGCTGCTCTGCGTGTGGCATGCCATCGCCTTCGCCACATTGGTGCCTATCATCGGCGCTTACCGCCAAGACCCCTTGAAGCACTTCGCACAACAAGCGGCGCGTCAGTTGCGCCCTGAGGATGTGCTCATCGTTTATCGGCGCGATTTGTCCAGCGTCGTGTTTTACAGTGGGCGTCGTGTGGTGCGCATAGATAGCGCCAAGCAGCTCGCCCCACTGCTGGCGTCCTTTCAGCGGGTGGATGTCCTAACCCATGTGCGTTTTTTGCCCGACCTGCGCGGTTTACCCCTGCACCTTGTGGAGCGCCAGCGTGGGGCGGTGTGGCTGAGCAACCGTCCCGTGCGATGTCCGCAGCATGCGCGTGCCCCGTAGCGTGCCACACTTTGCTTTTGCGATGCCTTGAATGTGGGTAGGGCGTCCTGCCCGCCGCGCATGCTCGGAGGGCGTGCCCCTCAACCCGCCGTTTGCAGACAACGGTCAGGACGGTGAGCGCTGTTGGGAGACACGATCGTGCTGACTTTGGGACACAGTCCAGATGCTGACGACGCTTTCATGTTTTACGCGATGACGAACGGTAAAGTGGACACGCGTCCCATTCGCTATGAGCACATCCTGCGCGACATCCAAACGCTCAACGAGTTGCTGCTGCAGGGCGCGTTGGATATCAGCGCCGCGTCGGTGCACGCGTGCGCTTATTTGGCGCACCGCTATGCCATTTTGACCAGCGGGGCAAGCATGGGCGACGGCTACGGTCCCATCGTCGTCGCCCGCGAGCCGCACCCGATAGCCGATTTACGGCGATTGCCCGTCGCTGTGCCCGGGACGCTGACGACGGCGTTTTTGGCGCTGCGGTTGTGCGTCGGCAATTTCCCGTTCGTCGTGTTGCCTTTTGACCGCATCATGGATGCAGTGCAGGCGGGTGAGGTGCCGTTCGGTTTGCTCATTCACGAAGGGCAATTGACCTACGCGGACGCCGGGTTGGTAAAGGTGCTGGATTTGGGTGAGTGGTGGGCAGGTGAAACAGGACTGCCCTTGCCGTTGGGCGTCAATGTCGTTCGGCGGGCGTTACCGGCGGAGGTGCAGCGGATGGTCTTAGCCCATGTCCGCGCCAGCGTCGCTTACGCCTTAAGCCATCGCGACGAAGCCCTCGCCTACGCCCACCAGTTCGGGCGGGGCATGGACACCGCCCGTGCTCAGCGGTTCGTCGGCATGTATGTCAACGCGTTGACGGTGGACATGGGCGAACGGGGACAGCAAGCGATTGCCCTGTTGTTGCAACGCGCCGCTGACGCAGGATATGTGCCCCACGCGCCGATAACTTTTGTCAGCCGTTGATGTCCGACCCGAACGCAAGCGGTAACGCTGCGGGAGCGGTGCCCTTTGCAGTGCGGCGCGAGGCGCACCATCCGAGACGGGGCAGCGTGCCTTAAACCACATCGCGCAAACAGGGTGACATTCGGCATGGAACCGACACGCCCTTTGGCGACGGCATTGCCACCGGCATCGCCCGCTGCACGGCGTTGGGGATGGCTGTATTGGGCAGTGCCGTTCGTCTCCCGCATGGACCGTTATGTGCTGCGGGAGATGATCGCACCCTTTTGTGCGGGCGTGCTGTTCTTTGTCGTCGTGCTGACCGGGCATTACTTTTACTGGGCGATCAAGTCCATCGGCCGGGGCGTTCCGGCGCGGGACGCGCTACTGATGGTCGTTTACCTGATGCCCAGCGCTGCCGTGTTGTCCATCCCCATCGGCATGATTCTGGCGACTTCCGTGACGCTGAACCGTATGGGGCGCGAAATGGAACTGATTGCGTTGCGGGCGAGTGGGGTAAGCGTGCAGCGGGTCGTGACGCCGTTCGTCATCGTCGCCGCGTTGGTGTCGGTCGGCGATTTTTACCTCAACGATCGCGTGGCACCGGTGACCAATCGGCGCGCCAACGAAATTTTGCAACGGCTTCTCGTCGTCAACCCGACACCGTTGGTGGAGCCAGACAAGTTCTTCAAGGTCGGCAACGACTTTTACTTTTATGTTCGCGAAGTGGACCGAGCGACCGCTACTTTGCGGGGGGTGCTCATTTACCGCAAGGACCCGCGCAATTGGGCGTTCCCACAAGTCATCACCGCTCAGTGGGGACAAAAGGACCCTACCAGCAACCGCTGGGTTTTTCATAATGTCGTCGTCCACACCTACGGGCGCAAAGGCAATTTGCTCGTCCACACCGAACGCCCCATGCGCCAGTTGGTGTTGAACTTGCACGAGAACTTGCAGGAGTTTTGGGCAGATCAGCGCCAGCCTTTTGAGTTGTCGGTGCAAGAGTTGAAAGATCGCATCGCCGTCTTTGAGAAGGGCGGCATGGACGCCTACAGTTTCAAGGTCGCCTACCACTTCAAGTTCGCCGTGCCGGCAGCGACGATCGTGATGACCCTTTGGGCGGCGCCGCTAAGCATCCGCTTTGCCCGTAGCGGTAGTTTCGCCGGCTTGTTCATCGCCGTCTTAGGCGTCTTCCTCTATCAAGGGGCGATGGGTTGGTCGGAAGTTGTCGGTGAAAAGTACCGCATCGCCCCGTTCCTCGTCGCGTGGTCACAAAACTTTTTGTTCGGTTTGATGGGGGTATGGTTGCTGTGGCGGGCGCGGTGACGCGGTTGGGGCGTTACTTGCTCATGGGCTGTTGCCTTACCTCTTGTGTCGCGGCAGGGCGTTGCCAAATGCCCCAAGAAATGCCGCCATCGGTCGGATCACTGGGGGATACGCTGCGTGTGGAGAGCGAATTGCCGTTGCGTTATGAACCGCAAACGGAGGAATGGCGCACCGCAGAAGGCACTGGCTTGGTGCGCTTGACCTACCGCAACTTCACCCTGTTCACCCGTCGCCTGCGCTACCGCCGACGCGACCAAATTGTGGAAGCCTCGGAAGGCGTGCGGCTGCTATCGCAGCGGGGTTTGGAGTTCGTCGGTGGGCGCATTGTCTACGACCTCGGTCAGCGGCAGTGGACGATGGACGGCGGCAAGGCAACAATGGAACCGAGTTTCTTCGGCGCTGGCGTCGCCGAACCCCTTTACCTGACCGTCCACCACTTCAGCGGCACCGAGCAGCGGTGGACGGCTGAGCAAGCGACCCTCTCGTCCTGCGACCGTCCCGTCCCGCACTACAGCCTGCGAGCGGAGTCGGTGGAGATTTTGCCCAACGACCGGCTCATCCTGCGACACATCGGCGTTTTTCTCGGTGACCGCAAAATCATCGGGTTGGGACGCTACACCATTTCCATCAAGCCCCGGCGCCAACGCAGCCGGTTGCCTTTCACCCCCGATTTCGGCTACGACCGGCTGGGAGGCGTTTTCGTCAAAACGACCATAAGTTTGCTGGACACGCGGGCGCAAACCGTCAACCTGTTGCTGGACCTCTCGCAACAGCGCGGGACGGGCTACGGCTTGGAGCACAGTTACAACTTCCGCCAGGCGCAGGGTGACTTGAGCCTGTTTTTACAGCGGTCGCCGTTTTTGGGGCGCGAACGGACTTTTTCGTGGCGGCACCAGCAAACGCTGTTTGCCGGCTTGCTTCTGACGACCTTTTGGGACGACCGGCGCAACGCGCCGTTTTTGGGTGGACAAGTGTCGTCCACCGTCCAGCAGCAATTTAGCCTGCGGCGCAACTGGCTGCGGGGTGCGACGGAGCTGGCGCTGCGGGCGTTTCGCTACGGCAACTTCACAGACGAACGCGTCTGGACCTTTTCGCACACTTTCAGCACCGTCGCTCAATCCCTCAACCTGCTGGGTACGCTGCGCCAAACCCGCCGACCGGGACAAGCGACCGACGAAGAGTTGACCGAGCGAGTGGAAGTGCGGCGGCGCCTCTCCGACACATGGGATTGGGCGCTAAGGTTTGAGCAGCGCGTGGACTTAGACCGCGAAAAGTTTCTGGGCGATACGACCTACGCGCTGGACCGGTTGCCTGAGATAACCTTCACCTTCCGCCCTCATCAGCCGCGTTTCACCCTACCTTTTATCGTCATCAGCCTCGCCCGGTGGCGTGAGCCGCGTTTTCTCGGCTTTAACCAGCCGGTGCAGACTTTGACGACGGAGCGGGTGCATCTGCGGATGGAGACGCCGACCCGAACGGTGCGGGTCGCTGAGCGGCTCTCCCTCACCCACAGCGCGCTGTTTGAGCAGTTCCTCTACGGCAACGACACGGCGCAATACCTCTACGGCTACCGGGGCTCGCTGGCATGGGAGTTAGGTGGGCAAAGCCGGTTGGACTTGGACTATTGGCGGCAACGGGTGCGGGGCTTCACGCCCTTCACCTCAGACCTGCGAACCAACTATGAGAACTTGGACCTGCGACTGAGTTTGGCGCCGTCGGACAGGTTCCTGCTGTCACTGACGACGGGCTTAGATGTCCGCAACAACTTCTACCGCGATGCACTGCTCAACCTGCGGTGGCGCCCTTATCAAGGCGCGGCGGTGGACTTGTCAACGGGCTACAGTTTAGAGCGCGGGCAATGGCTGGACCTGTTAGGGCGCATCGTGTTGAGCAAACCGTCCACGCTGGGTGTGCCGACTTACGGCACCTTCGTCAGTTACTATGGCATCCAACCGACCCCATTCGCCGAAGAGCGCCCCGCTCCGCCGCCGGGCGGGTTTCGCTCGGAGTTGACCTTCCGTTACTCGCCGACGCAGGGGCGCTTAGCGCTGGCGCGCCTGTTCATGGACTGGAGCGTCTCAAAGAGTTGGCGGCTGGAAACTCTGCTGGGCTATAGCGGGTTGCTGCGCAAGATGGACATCGTGCAGTTCCGCGTCACCCGCGACCTGCACTGCTACCAACTGTGGCTGACTTACAACCGCGAGCGGCGGGAGTTCCGCTTCTTTTTCGTCGTCAAAGCCTTCCCCCTGTTCCAGCAACTGTTCGGGACATCCAATCAGGGCACTTTTTTGGACACCAGCGTCGGGCAGTTCTATTGATGCCCTTGCCTAACAAAACGGATGGCGCGCCAAAGGGGTGTCCTTTGCAAGTGTTCGGTGTGAACGCGACCGATGGGGGCGTTCTCACATGCAACTGGGTCAGCCGCACCTGCTACCGGTGTTAGCCCTTGCGGCTTTGCCCGTCCTCGTGCACTTACTGGCGCGGCGGCGCCGACGGGTCATGCCCTTTGCGATGACGCGCTTTTTGCACGACGCGACGCTGCAAATGCAAGGGCGCCGCTGGCTGCGGGAACTGATGCTGGTGGCGTTGCGGACTGGAGCGGTGTTGTTCGCTCTGTTGTCTCTGTTGCGCCTCTACGCGCCTCTCAGCCTGCCGCTGCCGCCTGCCCCGACAGCCCTTGCCCTTGTCGTGGACACCTCACTTAGCCTACAGGGCGGTCACCCTGTGTGGTGGCGACAGGTTCAGCGTTGGTGCGAACAACTCGTCGCGAACATCCCCGCCGACATCGCGGTGGTCGCTGCTGACCGTAGCGGCGAACCGCTCGTCCCTTTCACGACTGACCGCGCCGTGTTGCGCGCTGCCTTGCGCCGGTTGCGCCCGACCTTTAAGGCGCTGGACTTGACGCCTGCGTTGCAGACCGCCGATGCGTTGCTTGCGTCCCACACCGCTGCCGCCAAGCGGCTCATCGTCGTCACCGATTTGCAGAGCGAACCCTTTCGGTCGCTGCGATTGCCACCCTTGCGGAACCCGCTGACGGTCGTAGATGTCAAGGAAACACCTGCCGTCGGCAACGCCCGTGTAGACGCGCTTTTGCGGATGCCGCTGGACCCGCAAGCGGACGGGCAACTGCAGGTGCGTTTGCGCAATTTGAGCCGTCAACCGCTGACAGGCAACATCGCCCTGCGGGCAAACGCGCAAGTCGTCACCGTCCGTCCCGCTCAACTGCCGGCAGGGCGAGAACTCGTGCTGGCATTCCCATTGCCTCCAGCGATTTGGCGGTTGGCGGACCGCAACGGTTGGGTGCGGTGCGAGGTGCGGTGGCAAGCCAATCCGCTGGCAGCGGACGCGTTGGCGCTGGACGACCGCGTGGCGTTCGTTGTGCGGGCACCGCATCGTTTGCGCGTCGCGTGTGCCGTCCGACAAGGCAACACTTTCATCGTCGCCGCGCTACGCGCCCTGAACTTGTCACCGCTGAGCGGGTGGCAGTTTGACGCCGACGCGCTCATCGCCTCGGCGCCGACCGACCTGACCCTCACCCGCAAGGTGCTGGCGTGGGTCCGTCAGGGGCACAACGCCGTCATCGTCGCCGACGCAGCGCGTTCACCTTTGTGGGCGGCGTTGGGGTTGACAGTGCGGGCGGAGCCGACCCCGCTGCAGCGGGTCCGTTGGACGGACGAAACGGTGCCGTTGCTGAACGGGCTGGGCGCTACCTTGCAAGGCGTCGTAGCGCGCCCTGCCCTGGTGCAAGGCGATAACGCCCGCTTACGGACACTCGTCGCGCTGGAAACAGGTGCCCCGCTGCTGTTGGAACTGTCTGTCGGTCAAGGGCGGCTGCTGTTGCTCACGGTGCCGCTCACCGAGCGCGACGGCAACCTTGTGCGGTCGCCTGCCTTCGTGCCGCTCATTTACCGCCTCATCACTTTCGCTGCCTACAAAGGCGGCGTGTTAGTGCCGCGCGAGACCGACGAAGCGCCCGAAGTTGCGCCGTTGCGGACGACCGTGCCACCTTTGAGTGAAAGCGATTTTCGGCTACCCGCTCCCGAACAGGTGCGCCGCGCGTTGGCGCACCATAACGGCGTTTTCATCCACTCAAGCCAACCCCCTACCCTATCCCTTGCGGCGACACCGCTGCGGGACTTATCGCCTCTTTGCCTGTTGCTGTCGCTCGCTTGTTTGCTGATGGAAGGGGTGCTGACGCTGCGATGGTGGCGGCGCTGAAAAATGCTCCCCTCTCACTCAACCTGCCACTCCGTCAGCGCCAGTTCGGGCGGCACGACAACTTGCAGCCAGCCGCTTTTTGCCTGCACCGTGCGGCGCAGGAGCACTTTGCCTGTCACGAAGTCGCTGACTGTGAGTTGCGCTTTCGGTTTGCTCCAGCGCATCGCCACTTCGCCGGCGTTCAGCGGGATGAACCGCGTGGTCGGCGCCCCAAGCCGCGCCGATGGTGCTTCGTGCCACACCAGCGTGGGGCACTCCGTGCGCACCATTAAGCGTTTAGGCAGTGGCGCTTCACCACCCCACAACTCGCCAGCGACCAATGCCGCTGTGGGTTCATTGTGCGTGCTCAACGCCAAAAAGGTGACCCAGCGGGGCAAAAGCGTCAGGCGCGTGACCGGATACCCTGCACCGGCGGCGAAGTGCGCTGAGCGCCTTTGGTTCGTCGGGTTGGCGGCGACGAAAATCCCACCCCGACCGCTGTTCGCTTGCCCGACCGCTAACATCTCGGGTGCTTTGCCAACCTCAATCCAGCCGCCCCAAACCGGCGCTGAGCGTTCTGGTTGCACGCTGTGCAACTCGGCTGCCCGTTGCAGCAGCGCTTTGTAGACCGCCAGCGTTTCGTCCGCGCCGCGCCATTCGGGCGCATCGGTGCAGAACACGACCAAACCTTTGCCCACCCTGTTAGCGACCACGACGGGCGCCCCTTGTTCCGTCACTGCCAACACCCGCCCCTTAAACGCTTGCCCCATGCCCCTTGCCTCTTGTCCCATCCTCACACACGGTTTGCCCGACCACTCCCGCAGCCCAAACGCGTCATCCGTCGCCACGCATCGCACAGGCGCAACTTCGTCCAGTTCAAAAGGTGACAGGACGCCGTCAACAAATTGCATACCGAGCAACTCTCGCAACCGCTGCTTTCGCGTTCGTTGACGGTCAGGGTCAAAGGTGAAATCGCCTGTAACGATGGCGATGCCTCCTTGTTCAACGAAGCGTTTGACGGCTTCGTAAGTCGCATCGCTCCAAACGAAGGGGACGGGGAAGACGGCGATGGCGGTCAGGCGCAAATTTGACCGTGAGGATGCGTCGGCGAACGCGTTTGCCCACTCCCATTCGCGGACGACGCTGAACGGCACTTTGAGGCGCAACAGCGCTTCAATCGCTCGGAACACAGCGGCGCTGACGCGCCCTGCAGGACCCAACCCACTCCACCGCACCTCGCCTTCCGCACCGAGCAAATGGTCGTCAGGGACGACAAGCGCGATGTGGCGCGGTTCAGTGAGAGGTGCGTGCCGCTCCACAAACCGGGCGACAGCGGCAAAAGTTTTGCCCGCCACTTTCAGCGCCGCTTCCACATTCCAAACCCGCGTCCTGCGTTGCCCGTCTTCCGTCCCGACGGACGCATAAACACCGTGTTGGTGCACCAAGCCCCACGGAAAAATGCACGCTTCCATGTCTTTCCAGTCCCAGTTGAGCGCCATCGCCCCTTGCAGCGCAAAAGTCAAGAGAGGCAAGGCAACGAAATGTCGGACGACTTCTTCGGTCGGCGCGTAGCCCCAACCGCCGAAGCGGAAACTGGGGTGGTCGCGGGCACCAAACTCGCCGACCGCTAACCCTTGCCCACGGGCGGTGCGGTCGTGAAACTTCAGGTAGGTCGCAATCGCCATCGGAGAACGGTCACCGTAATAGTGCAGGTTGGTGAAGGTCAGCCATTTCGCGCCCTCGTAATGGTCGCCGCACACTTTCCAGTCAATTTCGTCGGTGAGGGGTTGCATCGCGCCGCTTTCACGCAGCGCTTGCCCATTCGCTTTGACCCACCGCTCAATGAGCCAGCGGCGAAAATACTGGATGTCACGGAACTTCAAATCATCCCAGCTGCGCGGTTTGTGTGCGGCGTAACGCGCTTCGCCCAACCTGACCCGTTCTCGCCACGCTGCTTGCAACTTTTCGTCAGAGCCGTAACGCTGGCGCAGCCAATCGTTGAACAACCGATGCAAATCGGGATGGTCACGGAATTCGACCTGCGCTTCGTTTTCAATGTCCCAAACGATGCGGGGCGCGTTTTTGTATCGGGCACCGACGAGCCGCACGAAGGCGCATTGCTTGCGCAGCGTCGCTTCATCTACGCTCACGCCCATCCATTCGTGCAAGGTCGGCATCAGGACCAAACCGTGCCGATGCGCCATCAAGACCAGCGCGTCGTAACGCCGCCAAAACGCTTCGGTCGGGTTTTCCAAATCGCCCGCGAAGGGGCTGATGTGCAAGACACGTAACACTTTCAAGCCCATCTTTCGCATCAACGCAAACTCGAACTCCCACTGCAGTGGGTTTTCCCAAGTCGCTGCAGGGGCGAACATCACGCCCGTTTGGTTCGTGCCCAGCCAGAAGCGGGGTTGCCACCGTTTGTTTTCGGCGTCCCATTCGCACAAGGCGTTGTCGCGCCACGCGATCGGCGTTGCATTTTGCGACACATGTTCGTCCCAAACGCAAAAACCTGACCATAGTTCGTCGCGGGACGGGGCGATCAAAACGGCGCGAACGGCGTAGAGGGGTGCAGCGTTTTGTGGGATGCGCCAATGCACCGTCACGGTCGTTTCTTCGTGGGGCGATAGCGTGACCGTTTGTTCCCCAAGCGATATCGGTGCGCCCATGCGCAACGGCTGCGCCATCGGCGCCATTTCCATCCGCACCGTCACCGTTTGCGGCGCACCACCGTCGTTGCGCACTTTGACGCTGACGGCAGCGGTCTCGCCCTTGCGGTAGGTCCAAAACGAGGGGCGCAAACTGTGCAGGTAAACGCCCCGCAACATGTGGCGGACAACTTCAACCAACACGGTTTGAAATTTCGGAGATTGTGTCAAGTCGTGGCTTTCAATCCCGCAAAACGCCCAAGTGCTGCCTGCATAAGGACCTGCGAAGTGGTGTAGGACGCTGAAGGCGGGACCGAGGAAGCGCCCGAACTTGTCGCGGGCGACGAGCACAGGGACGAGCCGCGACCGCGCTTGCGGGTTGACGGGATCATTGTCGCCGATGAGCGCCACCGCCGCGTAACCCTTCATCGGCTCCTCTGTCCGCACCACAACCTTATCCACATCCCTTGCATGTCCTTTGGCGCGTTCTAATGCCGTCGCGCCATCAATCCGAAACGACGGGTCAAAAACCGCCAATTGCTCGGGAGCAATGTGCATCCAATCGCGGGCGTCACCCCAGCGCGTGTTGATGACAGGTTTCACCACGACATCCTTGAACTCGGCTGTTCCATGCCCGTGCACGATGGCATTGATAGCAACTTTTGCGGCATCTTTCGGGACATGCAGGACGACGCCCAATTCCTGCCAGCCATCAGTGCGTCGGACAATTTGCGTTTGCTGGAAAGCGATGCGGTTGCCGTTGGTGTCAAAGTAATCGGCGGCGAGATAAGCGCCGTGCCCGTCGGCGATGCCGTCGGTGCGCACTTTGCCTATCAGCAAGTAGCGTTCGCCTGACCGCAGCGACGCAAACGCCCGCGCCCGATGCCAATCAACGGGTGCCTCTTCAGGCACAACGATGCGGATGCCTTTTTGCGCGGTATACACTTGCACCTTTTCGCTCGCCAGCTTTTCCCATTGCCATGTGCCCTGCGTCCCTTGTCCTGTGTCCCGTTCGCTCACTTCATCAAAAGCGTAGCCGCCTAAACTGAGAAACCGTCCGCCCGCTCGCAAATAGCGGCGGAAGTTCTCAACAGCGTCGGCGGGAAAATGAGCGCCGTAGGGCAAAAGGACGAGGGCAACTTTTTGTGGCGTCATCTTGGTTGGGTCAGCGAGGTCAGCGGACGAAAGCCCTTGCACTGCAAAACCGTGTCGGCGGAGCAATCGGAGCAGCCGTTGCGGGTCGGCATATCCCGCTCGCTGGGGCACGGACGGGTCATGCCAAACGCCGACGGCGCTTTGCCCACTTGCCCAATTGCTCACCAGCATCGTCATCGCCACCCAGAACCCAAAACGCATCGGGCATCCACTCCAGCGAAAACTGTAACTCAGTGTGGTGGCAGTTGCCAAAATTGAAGGCGCCATTGCTGTCGCGTAAGGAGGCAGTGCCGACATGGAGCGACGGTTACGCTTCGGCATTCCCAAAGGGAGTTTGCAGGACGCGACTTTACGGTTGATGCGCGCGGCAGGTTGGGAAGTGCACATTGAAGGGCGGTCGCATTTCCCGCGCATTAACGACCCAGACATTCAGGCGATTCTGCTGCGGGCGCAGGAAATTCCCCGCTATGTCGCTGAGGGTGTGCTGGACGCCGGCATCACGGGCTACGACCAAATCGTGGAGAACGGTGTGGAAGAGCAAGTCGTGCAGGTGGCGGATTTCGTCTACTCCAAGCAAGGGCTGGGCAAAGTGCGGTTGGTCATCGCCGTCCACAACGATGCGCCCTACCGCCGCGTGGAAGACTTGGAGGGCAAACGGATTGCGACGGAGTTGCCCAACACGGTGCGGCGCTTTTTGCAGGCGCGGGGCGTCAACGCCCATGTGGAGTTTTCGTGGGGGTCAACGGAAGCGAAGGTGCCCGAACTGGTAGATGCCATCGCCGATGTGACGGAAACGGGCACGACCCTGCGGGCGAACAACTTGCGCATCATTGAGACGGTGCTGGAATCCACGACGCGGTTGATCGCTAACCCGCAGGCGTGGGCGGACGCATGGAAACAGCGGAAAATCCGCCACATGGCGTTGCTGCTGCAAGGCGCGTTGACGGCACAGCAAAAGGTCGGTCTCAAACTGAACGTCGCGCGCAGCGATTTGGACAGGGTGTTGGGGGTTCTCCCCGCGATGAAGGCACCGACCGTCGCACCCCTCGCTGACAGCGATTGGGTGGCGATTGAAGTGATCGTGGACGAAGTGCAGGTGCGGGATTTGATTCCGCTGCTCAAAGAAGCCGGGGCACGAGACATCATTGAGTATCCGCTTAACAAAGTCGTGCCGTGACGGAGGTGAGCCGCGCGTGCGCCGTGAGTTACCGCTGCTGCCGCTGCACACCGTCTTGTTTCCGGGCGCCAAGTTGCCTTTGCAAATTTTTGAGCAGCGCTTTGTGCAACTCGTGACAGCGTCCATAGAGGACGACCGGCGTTTGGGCGTTGTGTTGACGCGTCAGCGCCGAGAGGGCGGTGGTCTCGCGGAACCCTACGCAGTGGGCACGATCGCCCGCATCGTCCATTGGGATCAAGCCCCCGACGGACACTTGACGCTGATGGTGCAAGGGGAGCAGCGGTTTCGCATCGTGGAAATTGTCCAACATGACCCGTTTTGTGTGGCACAGGTGGAGGTGTTGCCCAACCGTTTCGGGGCGCTATCGCCGGATTTGACGCGCATCGCAAATCACCTTGCCGCCCTCCTCTACCGCTACATTGAGTTGAAGACAGTGGCTGAACAGATGTCGTCGGCTGACATGATGCTGCCGACCGACCTTACCGCTTTGGGGTTTCGTGTGGGGGCGTTGCTGGATGTACCCTTGCACGAAAAACAGCAGTTGCTGGAGACAGATGATGTCACGGAACTGTTGCGCTCCGAGGTGACCATTTTGCAGCGGGAAGTGCGTCGTTTGCAGCGCACGGCTTTTTGGAACGAGTTTTTGCGCACGGCACGAGCGCGCGCTCGCGCCGTTCCGCCAGAATGGGCTGTCTGGAACTGACGCCGTCGCCGTCCGAACGACCGTTGGTCCTGCGGACCTCGTGTCACCAGCCTTAACCGTCCACGCAGCGGAACGCGACCGATGGACAGCCATTTTGTTGATCTGGAGGAGGAACCATGACGGCGTTGTTTGGCACTTTCGGCGGGTTCGTCGCTGCCGGTATAGCAGCGGCTGTCGTCCACGCGTTGTTGCCCAACCATTGGCTCCCCTTCTTGGCAGCGGCGCGGGTGCACGGATGGAACCGGCGACAGTTGTTAGGGTTCACCGCTCTTGTCGCTGTCGCCCACGCGTTCGTTACCCTGCTCTTGGGCATCGTGATGTCGTTGGTGGGGCACGGGATCGTCCATTTTTTCCACGAGCATGCTCCCAAAGTGGCGGGGACAGTGTTGATGGCGTTGGGGGTGTTGTTTCTGGCGTTCCCTCAACTCTACGGGCACAGACACATCCACCACCCTGGCTGCGGGCATAGCCACTTGCCCGAACATGCGGTGACATTGAGCGGGTTGTTTGTGACGATGGCGTTGTCACCGTGTGAAGGGTTGCTGCCCATCTTCTTCGCCGCTGCCGTCAAACTCGGCATAGCAGCCGCATTGGCGTTGGCGGTGTTCACCAGCCTGGTCACAGTGATGTTGCTGATCAGCATCGTTATGGGCGCTCAGTGGGGTTGGGAACGGATGTTCCGCCATTTGAGTGAGCGGCACGAACGCTGGCTCTCCAGCGGGCTGTTGCTCTTGTTGGGCGCTTTTATGCTGCTCGGCAGATGGCATTGAACTGCGGTCAGAGATGCAACTCCACGATGTCGCCGTCTTGCAGGATAAAATCCTTGCTCACGGGTTGACCCGGAAACTCCGCTGAACCCCAGACGCGGGCGTAACGGAGTTTGTCGGGAAAATCGCGGTGCACCTCTTCGGCGAAGTCCAACACGGTTGCCCCCCGCTTGAGGACGAAAGGACGGTCTAAAGTCGGAGGTTTGCCGGGCGGTTTAGCGTAAACGCGAATGATGCGCAGTTGCTGGAAAATGAGCCGTTTCAAGTCATCTAAACCGACCCGCTCAAGGGCGGACACGGCGACCACCGGCAACTGACTGCCGTGAGCCCCCTGCAGCAGCACGAAACGGTCTTCGGCTTCGGGGGCGTCCAGTTTGTTGCCGACTAAAATGGCGGCGCGTTCCACGATGGGGTTAGTGGGGTCGTCGTCCACAGGGTCGCGAACGAGGCGCACCCGGCGCGTTGCCATGCCTTTGAGAAGCACTTCCGCTTGTTCAAAACACTCGTCGGTGGATAAGTCCACGATAACAAGTGCCGCATCGGCACGACGCACCATGCCCGCAAACGCCGGTTCTATCTCGCCCACGACAGGCGGCGTGTCCACCAGTTGAATTTGCAAGTTCTCGTAAGGCATCATGACGGGCTGCGGGCGCTGGGTCGTGTAGGGGTAGTCGGCGACCTCCAGCGCGACCCCAGAGAGGGCACTTAGCAACGCTGACTTACCGACATTCGGAAAGCCGAGGGCAACGACTTGACCGGCACCGTGTCGGGGGATGTAAAACGGGTCGGCGCTGCCGCCCCGTTTTGCCCGTTGTTGCTGCTCCATCTCCTTCAGTTTGGCGAGGCGGCGCTTGATGTCGGCTTGGATGCGTTCGGTGCCTTTGTGTTTGGGCAACAGAGCAAGCATGCGCTGAAGCGCTTCAATTTTTTCCTCAATCGTCGTCGCTTTGCGAAAGTCCTCTTCGGCTTGCAGGTATTCAGGCGTCAAGTTGGCTGGCATTGCCCGTTTCACCTCGTGCTTTTTAACATTGCCATCGGGCAAACCGAACAGTCAAGTAGACGGGCGTTGGCATAATTGCCGATGGAGGTGACCGTCGTGGCGCGCCAAACGGTTTACATCCGCGAGGAACAGGTGCGCCAACTCCTCGCACTGCCTGACGCCGTTGCTGCCGTAGAAAACGCGTTGATAGATAAAGCGGAAGGGTTTGCCGTCATGCCCCCCAAACTGATCGTGCCGTTGCCTGGCGGTGATTTTCGGACGATGCCGGCGTATTTACCCCGCCAAAATATCGCCGGCGTCAAAGTCGTCAACGCCCATCCGCACAACCGCGCCAAAGGGTTGCCGACGGTCATAGCGCTGTTGGTGCTGTTAGAGCCAGACACGGGGTTCCCGTTGGCGGTCGTGGAAGCGACTTATTTGACGGCACTGCGGACGGCAGCCATCGGGGTGTTGAGCGTTCGTGCCCTCGCTGACCCGCAGGCGCGGGTCGCCGCTTTGATCGGCGCCGGCGTGCAAGCCCGCTTCCAAATCTTAGCGTTGCAAGAAGCGTTGCCCCATTTACAACAGGTGCGCGTTTGGAGCCAAGATGCGGAGTTAGCGTGGGATCTGCTGCGCGAGATGCAACCCCGCGTGCGCTTTACGATTGAAGTCTGCCCGACACCGGAAGCAGCGGTGCGGGGCGCTCAAGTCGTCGTCACCGCGACGCCTTCCCGAAAGCCCCTCGTGCGCGCCGAATGGATCGCCAAGGGCACACACATCACCTGCATCGGCGCCGACGCGCCAGGCAAACAAGAACTGGACCCGACAATTTTGCGCCGGGCGCGCGTTTTTCTGGACGACTTGACGCAGGGTATGGAATCGGGCGAAGTCAATGTCCCGTTACGACAAGGGTTGTTGCAACCCGACGACATTGCGGGCGAATTGGGCGAAGTGCTGGTCGGCAAAAAGCCCGGCAGACTACAGCCTGATGACATCACTGTTTTTTCCTCCACCGGTTTAGCCATTCAAGACATCGCTTGCGGTGGGGTGTTGCTGCGCAAGTTGGGCATCATACAGTAACCGCTGCCCGCAAGCGGTGCAACCGCTCTCGCACCGTCGCCCCGACTCGGCGTAATGCGGCTTCTTCATCGGGGCTGAGCAGGTCGGGACGGGGGGTCACCCCTGCTCGGCTGATGGCGACGGGCAGCCCGACAGTTCCGTAAGGGGACACGCACTGGGCGCAAAGGATGGTCGGTGTGGCGCCTTGCGTTGCCCGTAGCAAGGTCAAGACCGCTTGGGCGGCGATGCCGCCCGTCTTGGCGCCCGAAGTGTGGGTCAGGTAAGACTTGACCACTGCCCGCACTTCAACGGGAAACGGGCGCAACGCCCGATAGGCGGCGTCCAGCCCTTCTGCCGCCAGCACCCGTTCCACGACGGCGAAGGCATCGGCTTTCGCCCGTTCAAAGGCGGCGCGATCGGGACAGCGCAAGGGGTGAAGGGCGTAAGGGTCAACGGGAACGCCGTCCACGCGGACGGTGCTCCAGAAAAACAACATGTTCGGTCCGTGTTCACCGCCTGCCCATGCGCAGACGCGATGCGGCGCGATGCCCAAGTCGCGGGCAAGTTCCGACCGAAACCGCCAACTGTCCACCAACGCGCCTGTCGCCAGGACCCGGTCGCTCTCTATCGCTTCGGTCAGCAGCCAAACGGCTAACTCGTTGGGATTGGTGACGATGATGACCCAACCGATGCGGTTGCGGTTCGCCCGTAGCACGGGCATTAGGTTCAGCAGCAGGCGGCAGTTGTCTTCCGCCAAGCGTTCGCGGTGAAAGATGCGGGTAAAGTGGGCGGGGTCAGGGGCGCTGGCGACGACGATGACGGCGTCACCCCACGCGTCAGCGGGGTCCACCGACGGGATCACCTGCAGGGCTTTGTCGGCGAAGGCTTCCGCAAAATCTTCCGCCATGCCCCGCACGACAAAGGCACTTTTGCCGTCTTGCCGTCCAATGAGCACCAACACATCGCCGGCGTTGAGCAGCGGGCTTTGGGCGAGGGCGAAACAAATGACGCGTCCGACATCCGCCCCTGCTCCCAAGACCGCGATGCGCAATGGCGTCACCTCCTACGCAGAGCCCTTTTCGCCCATCAAAATTTGCAACAACCGCAAGGCATGCGGATGGGATGGGTTGCGTTCCAACTCGCGCCGTAATGCGGCGATGGCTTCGTTTCGCTCGCCTTTTTTAGCCAGCGCGACCGCTAAGTTGTAGTGCACATCGGGCAGGTCAGGGAACCGTTGTGCGGTGCGCTGCAGCACAGCCAGGGCGTCGTCTAACCGCCCCAGCGCATCATAAGTCGCGGCGAGGTTCAACAGTGCCGTGGGGTTCTGTTCATCCAGCGCCGCAGCGAATTGGAAGTGCTCTAAGGCTTCGTCATAACGCCGCAGGAGATACAGGGCTACCCCCATGTTGATTCGGGCTTCTAAGTTGGAAGGCTCTAAAGCGAGGGCTTGTTGAAGCAAAGGCAACGCTCGCGTGACATCGCGCTGGCGAAGGTAGTGCTGGGCTTGACGGCGTAACGCTGCCGCTGTCGCCGGCGGGCGCTGCAACCAGCGTCGGAGCCATTGCCACATAAGTCGGTCACTCCTGTTCGGCGGCGCCCCATCGGTTGAGGCGCGACGGTCGCTATCATTTTTGCACTCCGCGCCCTGTGATGCGGTGGACGCAGGTGCTATAATCCTTGTCCCGACGCGATCGCGGAAACTGAACGCACACGGCAGGAGGGACGCTGCCATGCCCAACACGAGATCGGCTTTACGGGCTTTGCGTAAGGCAGAGCGTCAAAGGCAACGCAATCAAGCCCTGAGGTCGCGAATGCGCACTTTTATCAAGCGCGCCCGCAGCGCTTTGGAAGCAGCCGTAAAAGGTGAGTTGAGCGTAGAGGAGGCTCAACGCGCCGTTTACACAGCATGCCGTGTCATCGACAAAACGGCAGCGAAAGGTGTTATCAAGAAAAACACTGCGGCGCGTTTCAAGTCCCGCTTAATGTTGCGGCTAAACGCCCTGATTCACCAGAAAGCCGTCGTGGAAGCGGTGTGAGGCAAGCAAGGTAAGCGCCTTTTGCTACAACCCGCTTAAAGGGGGCGATGGACAGTGCGGGGTTGGTGGTTGTTAGCCGGTCTGGCAACGCTGACGGGCTTCGGAGGATGGTGGAGCATGCACACCGCGAACTCAGCGCCCGAAGCAGTGGCTACGGTGTTTCCTTTCGTCTTGCCTTGGGACGACGCATCGCCTTCAGTCACTAACATCAGCCATTGGCTTCACAAACCTGCAGGCAAATTTGGGCACATCCGCGTCAGCGCCGACGGTCACCTCTACGCCGGCAAACAACGCATCCGATTTTTTGGTGTCAACCTGTGTTTCGGCGCTTGCTTCCCCCGAAAGGAAGACTCCGAGAAAATCGCTGCCCGCATGGCTAAATTTGGCATCAACATCGTCCGCTTCCATCACATGGACATGCAACAGTTTCCCAACGGCATCCGAGCCCGAAATGTCGCTCACACTCGTGACCTTGACCCAGAAGCCCTTGACAGGCTTGATTATTTGATTGCCCAACTCAAACGCAACGGCATTTATGTCAACCTCAATTTGCTCGTTTCACGACCCTTCAACTCTGCCGATGGGTTGCCGAAAGAAATTGAACAACTCGGTTGGAAGGAGCGACACATCGTCGGCTTCTTTTACGAGCCGATGATAGAACTGCAAAAGGAATATGCTCGCAAGTTGCTGACCCACAAGAACCCCTACACGGGCATGACCTATGCTGAAGACCCTGTCGTCGCTTTCGTTGAAATCAACAACGAAAACGGGCTTATCCATGCTTGGCTTGGAAACGACATTGACAGCATGCCCGATGTCTTTCAGAAAGAGTTACAGCGCCAATGGAACGCATGGTTGAAAAAGCGTTATGGGACGACTGAAAAGTTGCGCAAGGCTTGGGGCGTTCGTGAGGAGCCTCTGGGTGAAGAGTTGTTGCGAAACACGAATTTTGATGCTGGGTTGCAAAATTGGGTTTTAGAGCAACACGCTGGCGCTGAAGCCAGTGCAGAGGTTGTAACCGAACACATCCCTGAACTGAAAGGCATCAGGTTCGTCCGAGTAACTGTCAAGAAGCGAGGTCAAGCGGGTTGGCATGTTCAGTTCCACCAACCGAATTTGAAAGTTCAATCGGATAAGCCTTACACCCTCTCATTTTGGGCTCGCGCTGAGCAACCTTGCACCATCAGCGTCGGTATCTCGCAAGCCCATGAACCTTGGCGAAACTTGGGTTTCAGCGCTAATGTGAAGTTGACACAAGAGTGGCGCGAATACCGCTTCACTTTCACATTGACACAAGGCGACGACAATGCCCGTGTCATCTTCAGCAACTTGGGCGCTCAAACGACGAGTTACTGGTTCGCTGCACCTTCACTGCGCCCCGGCGGTGTCGTTGGTTTGACAGCAAACGAACGAATTGAAGATGGGACAGTTCCTATTTTCCTGCGAACTCGTTTTGGAGAGAGAACACCCGAAGCGCAAAGGGATTGGATCCGCTTTCTGTGGGAAACCGAAGACCGATATTGGCAGACAATTTACCGCCACTTGAAGGATGAATTGAAAGTCAAGGCTTTGGTCATCGGCACGATCGTCGGTTGCAGCACTCCCAACCTTATGGCAAAACTTGACTGCGTTGACACCCACGCTTACTGGCAGCATCCGATGTTCCCATCGCGACCTTGGGATCCAGAAGATTGGATTGTCCCTAACCGCACAATGGTCAACGAACCAGGTGGGACGCTGCCCGGCTTAGCACTGAGGCGAGTTTTAGGTAAGCCTCACTCTGTCACCGAATACAACCATCCAGCCCCCAACACTTACTGCAGCGAAGCCTTTTTGCTGTTAGCGGCATATGCTGCCCTGCAAGATTGGGATGCAATTTACGCTTTTAGTTATTCCCATCGCCGCGACGAATGGGATTTGCGGCGGATTCCCAACTTCTTTGACATAGACCAACATCCGACCAAGATGGTCACACTCCTGCCCGCTGTGGCAATGTTCGTGCGAGGCGATGTCAAACCTGCAAAGCAGCAGGTCGTCGTCAGGTTGACAAAAGAACAGGAAGTTGACCTGCTCCGAAGAAGTTGGGCGTGGTTGCTCGTCCACGCTGGGCATGTCGGTGTCCGAAACGAAGTGGCACTCGTTCACCGAGTCGCTATTGCGACGGAAGGAAAACGAACTCCACCGACAGCGCTCAAACCCGAGCAAGTGAAAATTGAAGGCAACAAGTTCGTCTCAGATACAGGCGAGTTAGTTTGGGACTTGACAAACGGGACGGGGGACGAGGGACGGGGGATGAGTGAAAGGCGTGGGGTTGTAACAGTGAATGCTCAAAACAGCAAAGCGGTAATCGGTTTCGCTGGCGGCAAGCGGTTTGAATTGGGCAGCGTCGTCATTGAGCCGGGGCAAACGATGCAAGATGGTTGGTGCGCCATAACTGTTACCGCAATGGAAGGCAACCTCCCGACCCGT
>BEHT01000007.1 GCA_002898575.1 bacterium HR17 | reverse complement strand
CGAGAAGCCTGCTTCCCGCAATTTCCGTTCAAGGTAACTTTCGCTGAAGAAGTGGCGGACGGCGTTGGGCAGCGCAAACATGTCGGGCTCAATTTGCTCCCCTTTGCCGTAAGAGCGGTCGTAAATCGAACGCACCGTCCCTGCCAAGTAACCGTCAGATTTGAGCACTCGGTTGCACTCAGCAAATAGCTTTGTCAACTCCGCATCGGTGAAGGCTAAGCAGAAAAACAGGTAAGCGTAGACAGCGTCAAAGTGACCGTCAGGAGCAGGAATGCCTTGCAGAGCGTCGGCGACGACAGCGGTGATGCGAGAGGCAAGTTCAGTATTGGCGATGCGCTCCTGCAACATTTGAATGGCAATTGGCGAACAATCCAGCGCTGTGACCTCAAATCCTCGCCAGGCGAAGTAGATACTATCCCGCCCGTAACCGCAACCCAAATCCAAAACCCTCACGGGTGATGGTCGCCTTTGTAACAAATCCGCCAACTGCACTGCAATTGCCGATGGCTCGTCGCCGTAAATTTTGGGTTGCTTGGCGTAAGTTTCATCCCACACTCTTGCCCAATCCGTCATAGTAACTTCACCGCCTAAAGTGTGGCATAGTGCAATGCTTATCGCCATGATGACTTAAAGCCCATAATGGGGTTCGGCAGGAACCTCACCCTCCCAAAAGTTCAATGTTTTCCGAAAGGGCATTTGCCCGCTAAAGATGTGTCCCAAACACTTCAAAACACTCGTTGGATTTTGATGCTGAACCTCACGGAAGTGTCTTCACCGGGATAGGCTTCGTCAAAAGTGAGCGTGCCTTTCTTGTTGCCTTTGAACACTGCTGTGAGTCGTTGCACCAAGCAAACGCCAAGCAGCCACGGTTGACCGTTCCATTGCACTTTTCGGAAAGCGAAAACGACATCGCTGCTGAATGACCATTTGCCAAACCGAAATCCGAAAGGACTGCACCATCCACCCCAATCGTAGCCAGCCAAGCGGTCATCAGGCAGAACTTCCCACCCCGTCGCTGTCTTGTTGACAACTTTTGCTCGCCCTTGCTCGTCATCCAACTGCCACAACCAAACGATGGAGACATAATCGGCAGGGAGTTGGCGACGGTCAAGCAAGTAGTGCAATTCAACACTCCCATCCTCTGCCACTTCTTTGCACCATCCAATCCACACTTTCTCGCTAAGGGGAAGCAAATCCTTCACTTGCGGTTCTATCAAAAGCGGATGGTAAGGCAAAAGGTAAAGTGCTCCCGAAAACAATTCCCCAGCAGCGATCTCCGGCGGCGATGTCCACTTGACAGTTATTTGGTCGTCTTGACTTGACGGAAACGATTGAAGCAACAGCCATTGTTCGCGGTTATGTTGCACTGCTTCTTCATGTGTCATCATGTTCGCCCAAGGCACTCCCATCCCGAAACTGTGTTCGTAGGCGACGAGCAACTTGCGGATTAGATCAAGGTCAGGCAGCGTTTGCGTTTGAGCGATTTGCTCAGCGTAGCGAATTCTTCGCATCGCCGTCGGGATAGCGGGTCGGACGAAACTTTCCCATTGACCTCCAAACCCACCACGATAAACTGGCAAGTGGTCACCATAGTGGCGTTCAATGTGCTCAAAAAATTGCGATGGTGTAGCAAGGCGCAATTTGGGTTGCCCCACTTGTTCGTTCCACATTCGCACAAACTTGGGCAACTTACCTGCAGCCATCGCATCCCAATTGTCAAAAGCATGCAAAGCGATGATGGCGTCGTAAGGGTAACCACGCTCCCGATAACGCTGAATCGTCTCCTCAATCCCTTGCGCTATCACTCGCATTGGGTCTAAATCCCGAAACTTTCTGGGGTTGAACACTCTGGCGCTATCAGGATCAACACCCAACTCGTTGAAGGCTTCGGTGTAACTTCGGTCGGCAATCCAAGTCAGCACCCGTTCACCGGTCGGCGATTCCCACCAAAAAGGTGTGCTGGCAATTTGTGTCGGCAAAGGCGGAGAAAACCGCAAGTTGGCTCCAATGAGCAAGTAGCGAATGCCGTTGCGGGCTAAAAAGTGGGGAAGGTCAATGGGATGACCAGGCACATCGTTGAGGACAGCAGTGCGCATGGGAATGCTGTTTTCGTCTGCCCATCGTTTAGGTAAACGAAAGAGCCAGTCCAACAAAAAAGCGCTCATTATGTTGCTGTGTGGATTGACATAAGCAGCACAAACTTCAAAACGCCCCTGCGAAACGAGTTGAAGCAATTTTTGACGCTGTGTTTCCGAAGGGTTGCTTTTTAGCCACTGCTCCAGTTGCCAGAAGGTCTCAAAAGTCCAGACGAAATCAGGATCGGCGTCAGCGAAAGCGATGGCTTGTTCTGCTATTTGGCGCATTTTCGTTGCTACCTGAGAAGGTGGAGCAGTAAAACCGATGTCAAGATGGCTCATCGGGACGATATAGATGGTGCGGATGGAAGACAGTTCGGTTGCGCCTTGCCACCAAATCAGCGCCCACAACGCCACCAGCATCGTTTGTCACCTCCACGCTGCAAGATGTTGCATGGGTTTGAGTTGTGCCCAAACAATTTTGGCTGGTCGGTCGCTTTCATTGTGCACCCGACACGGTTGAGCAGCAGCAGGAATGACGAAAGTTTCAGCGTAGTTCACCCGAAAGCGAAAACCTCTCTCTGTTTCCAACACAACTGATTGCCCTTCCACCAAGTTACCCACCAAACAAGATGGCGCTGTGGGCAACATGACATCGCCGATGAAGGTGAGCCGAAAGACATCGTAAAAGTGCTCAGGGTGTGTCGGCAAATGCTCTAATTGCCATCCATCACCCTGGCACACCTTTTGCGGGCGACAAACAAGTTCCTCTCGCACTCGTTCACCTTTGCGTGTAGCGATGATGTTGGCGAATGCATGGTCAAGATGAAGCGGTCGGAAACCACCGTCCAAATCGGGACGCAACCAATCGTAAAGTTTGAAGGTGTAAAGGTAAGGCGTGGCACTAATTTCCAGCACCAAATTCCCTTTGCCCGCTGCATGAACAGTGCCGCTGGGGATGAGGAAAAAGTCGTGGCGCTTGGCAGGCAATTTCTGCACAAACTGCTCAACAGCGACAGGCACATTTTCTCGTTCGCTCCGCTCCAGTGCTCGCTTAAATTCAATCAAGTCCACCGATGCCTGCAGCCCCAAATAAACGCACGCATCAGGTTGACTGTCCACGATGTAGTAGGCTTCGTCCTGCGTCCATCGTTCGCCAAATTGCTGTCGGATGTAAGGCAGGCGGGGATGACACTGAATAGACAAGGGACCGCCGTCATAAGTGTCCAAGTAGTCAAAGCGGATAGGAAAGAAATCGCCGAACACTTCTGTGCCTTCACCCAAAAGATTGTCAGCAGCGCAAAACATGAGCCAGTCAAAAGCACATTCCAGCAAAATGCCGTCACTCTCCAGCAGCACACCATTTTCTGGAGCGATGAGTTCATACGACCATGCGTAGTTGGACACATTGGTGGTGTCAAAAGGAAGATGGCGTTTGAGCCATTGTCCACCCCAAGGTCCTGGCAGAAACCAAGGGCGAGTGCGAAACACACATTGGCTCATCGCTTTCAATGCTTGTCGCCATATTTGCCCGTCCACGAAAACAGGGGTCTCGGGGCGCTGAGCGTCAACGAACAGAGCAATGCGGTTTAGCAAAACTTTTTTGTGCTTTCGCAACACCACCCAATCCACAAAATAAAGCCGCTTATACAGTGCCCGAAACGATGTGGGTGCGGTAGCGCCCAAGTTAGCAACTTGCCCTGCCCGGGCGCGTGCTTGCACTTCGTTTTTGGGCACTTCCACGAAAACGAGATATCCGTCGTAAGGCACTAACGCTGCTCCACAACCGTAAACGATGGTCAGCATCGATGACGGGTCGGGGCGGAAGGTAGCCAATTTCGCCACATCAAAAAAGTCCGCCAACCTCCCATCATAGAGTCGCCCGAACACAGGGTCATCGTTGCCGATGAAGGGAGCAAGTAGTCGCTCTATTTCCGCTGCTGGTTTCAACGCCTCCGCCACATTGTGCCAACGGACAGAAATTCCCAAGCGTTGGAAGGCAACTTGCAACTGCTCTCTCAAAATGTTCCAGAAGACGCCAACTTCGCCATCCAATAGCACGAACCGCTGCTGAGCAAGGGCACGGGCTAATGCATCGTAGCCAACTTGAAAGCAACTTGCCCCGACAGGAAAAGCGGGATATGGGTCGTATTTACCCAACGATGCCGGCGGTTTATACAGCGGTAATAGCGGTTCGTAACTTTTGCGCCACTTCTCGCATTGCACTTCACATCACCGAGCAAGTAATCGTTAGGTTGTTTTCATTCGGCGTTTGGTTGAACGGACGGCAATCTACTTGTCCGCTTCATCGTAGCAATGAGATCGGGTGTGATGGGCACATTCAGCATTTCTAACGCCAACAGCGCTGCACCTAAAACGGGTGGCAATTGCGGTTCAATAAGTTCACAGTTCGGTAGGCGTTGTTGAACTGCGGGACGAAAGTAGCGTTGAAAGATGGGCGATTGTGCGATACCTCCTGCCCAAGTCAGGCGGAACGGGTGAGATAAAAATCCCAACTGCTTGGCGACCGTCTCCACCATTAGCACCAATTCGTCAATGCCTTTTTTCAAAATGGCTTCTGCAACCTCGTCACCTTCTGCGATGACCTCTAACACTTTCGGACCGAGCGAGGCGATTTCCGAACGGGACATGTTTTCGTAGTAAAGGCGACGCATCAGTTCGTTAATGTCGTTCAACTTCAACTCCCGCATAACGAGTGGCAGGAGCGCCGTTGCTTGCCCTCGCCCGTCAGCAGCGCGGACGGCTGCTACCATTGCTTGCAATCCCAAATAATAACCGCTGCCGTAATCGTCCAACAAATGCCCCCAACCACCTGCTCGCCACGATCGTCCATCAGCGGTGCGCCCGTAACACGATGAACCTGTTCCCACAATGAGGGCGATACCTTCCTGCCCCGCTAAGCCACCTGCTAAAGCGATGCGAATGTCGTGGTCAACGCCAATACGCTCTAGCGGTGCCAACTGCAAATGTTCAGCGATGGTGCGAATTGTTTGGCGGTCTTGATCAGAGACGACGCCCGCCATGCCCAAAAATGCAGCGTCAGCGGGACGACGCTTTTGGCGAGCATGTTGCCACGCTTGTCGCACCGCTAATCCAATATTGCGTTGTGCCACTTTCACTCCTACATCGTCGTAGTTGGACGAACCAGCCAACCCAATGCCCAACACTTCACCTGTTTCAGCGACGAGGGCGACGCGTGTGTTTGTCCCACCACCATCAACACCGAGGACAATACGCACAGGGCACTTCCCTCCCTTTAGCACGATTGTTTTTTTTCAGCGTTCCATCTGCAACCGCACCGTCACCATTCGGCGCGGTGGCAACTCAACCGTAACGCACTCATCCACAACAGTCAACGGTTGAATTGGTGTTCCGAAGACATCGCACAATGCGGCTGTGCGGATGCGCAATAACCCCGAACCAATTTGTGCCGTTTGCTGTTCATCGCTGGCATTCAGCAACCGAACGAGCATTCCGTCACCGCTGCCATATGCCCATGCAGGGGCGACATGCAAGGCCAAGACAGGCGGTTGAGGTAACTGCAGGAGACTGCCACTGCGGGGCATCGTTGCGTTTGGGTCGGGCAGTTCAGCAGCAGATTGCAAGACAACAGGAACGCTTGCTTCCGCTCCGAACCGATGTGCCATTGCTTCATCAAACCCGCCAAGGTGTGGCAGCAGCCAATAGCAAGCACGCACCAACCCTGCTTGATGAGCGCGGAAGTTTGTCTCCCAATAGTTATTGGTCATCCAACCCAGTAACATTGCTCGTTCCAAAACGAAACGCTGTTGGTTATGAGCAAAATGAAAATCGTCCAGTTGCACCATCGGGTTGATAGGACAGGCAACAGTTACGCCAAATGCTTCATTGCTAAGATCAACCCATCGTTGCACCGTAAAGTAATCTCGGCAGCAACCGGGCAATTGGTCAACTTCGGGGCGCATTGCGCAGCCACCGATGTCCAGATGGGCGACGGCATTGGGGATAGCGAATGGGAAAACGAGATAGGTCGCTTCGGGATGCGTCGTCAACCCCATCAACCATTCGGCTTCAATTTCAAGGTGGGGTGCATGGAACGGTAAACGCATTCTCAGTGTCACAGGCGACGCTAACACATCCACTTCCAGAACTTGTATTACTTCAATGCCGATAGGTGTTTGAGTGACTTGGTGGGACAGGCAGCGTTTAGAACTCCATCGTTCCGCTTTCCAGTCAGGGTGCCAACCGCGCGGGCTTAACAATCCGCTGCGGGCTTCAAGGGACGCCGCCCAAAGCAACGATCGCGCCCATTGATGGTTCAATTCTGCGACCCGTTCGTAGACGATGCTGGCAAATGCCCAGCCTGCTGTAGCATCTACAAGTTCACGCTCCAACCTTTTGTCCCACCATGAAACGATGCCACCTTGCGTGCGGTCAAAAGTCAGCCGATGCCATTCGTTTTCCACCGTTTCGGCGTCTGAACGGGGCAGTTGCTCTTCGGGTTGTTCAATCAGTTCCGAGTGGGCGATGACGCGGTAACCGAGAGTGGGCATTTGGGTCGCTTTTAGCCACCACTGACGCGATCCAACGAAATCGCGGTCTTGGCTGTGCCGCGATGAAGAAGGGTCATCAGGTGTGCCGCGCAAGTGCATCACTTGCGGCGGAATGGCTAAAGCAACCGTTCGTTCCCAAGGCAAGGGGTTAAATACCACCAAAGCATCATCGCTGCTGCGCTGGATGTGTTTTGTCAATTCTGCGATCCCGTCTCGTTGTAGCATAAGGCTGAGACTGCGGGCGTGATAAGCGTAATGGGCTTTGTGATGCCATTGCGTCACTGTGTCGTCGCCTTCAGAAAGACGGACTGAAATATCGGCGCCCCATGTATGCTCATCCCAAAGCAGCAACGCTTGCCACGCTTCGGCTCGCAGCGACGGCAATCGCTGCAAGAACGGAGGTGATGGAGTTTGGTTTGTGTGGATGTTTCGCTTCAAGCCCGAAAGCAAAGCGAACAGTTGATCAGCAACGAGCAACCGCACACGACTTTGACGGTTGATGGCTGTTTCGCGAGCACTGCTGATGCAGCCAAAGTTCCAAAAATCCGTCCAATCGCCGCAATAGGTTGGAAACTGCTCTGCGTAAGGGCGGACTGCGTCCCACCATTCTCGTGGCGTTGCGATGTGCAATCTTGGTGCACCAAATTGCTCGTTCCATCGCCGCACAAAATCTCGCAACGCCAGCCACACCGAGCCGTTGTCAACGAAAGGATGGACGACTTGTAGCATCAAAACAGGCAGTGTCCAACCGACTTGCTTCAGATGCGCACGCAATTTAGGCAGCCACTCATCATGGAATGCTTCAAGGTTACTGCCAATGCCCAACAACCAATTCGCCATGCCATAGAGGAAACCATTGAACGCCATCAGTTTGCGTCCGCTTGGACCTTGCCACCAAAAGAGAATCGGGCGTTGCAACGGCGCACCCCCAAAGTGCTCGTTAATAGCCATGCTAAAACTGTCAATGCCTGCATCCAGTAGGACATCTACCAGCGTCCAGTTGTGTCCGTTGACATCGCAGTTCATCGCCGAACGGATGTCCAAGCCGAAGTCCGTGCGCAGCGTCCGAAGCGGTTGCAAACTTTCCACCAACTCATCCGTATCGCAAAGAGGTGTCAGGTTAGCGAACATCGCCGTCACTTCTATACGCCCTGCCTTTGCTAATCTCAAAAAGCGTTCCACTTGTCGGTCACTTGAGGAACGCAACCAACACAACAGTGGTGCGGTTGTCTCCACTGTCCAACGCATTGCCCAATCAGCATCCGTTTCTAAATCGCGTTCGCAGGCATCTATTGCAGCGTCCAGAAAGCGACGATATAACTCCCAGACCATCGGTTGGTCATGCGTGTAACCGACATCGGTGTGGCTGTGATGGACAAGGTAAATTGTCGCTAACTCGCTCACCGAACATTACCCTCCTTTGTCTCAATTTGAACAGCACGCTGTTAGCGTGCTATAGATTGTTGGGCTTAGCCAGTTTCATGCCATTTTTCTCAACGGTAATTCCATCACTGCCCTTTTGAGGGCGCGGCACGAGGGACAGCCGCAGGTCCCACGCCTGGGATGCGGGGGCGTCCGCCTTGCTGAAACTTTTCCAACACTTCAGCGGGGACTTGAGGAGTTGACGCTTGACGGCGAGACTGCCAGACGAAAATCCCGACGATAATAAGTAGAGCAGCGACAATGATAAGTGCCGCCATCCAATTTGGCAGTTGTCTCATCATCTTGTCCCCCTTCAAGCGTCACGGCAATTGTCCGCCGTTAACGGACAAGAAAGTGCGGCTGTCCATATCGCGACGGGGAAACCACATCTTACCGCACTCTTGAGCGATGCGGCGGTAATGCAGCCATTTGGCATGACCGTCACAAAAAGTCAAGATGCTCCCACCTAAGTGACGGGTGTTGCGTTCGGTGCGTTGCCCTTGCACGCAACCAGCAGCACAGTCATTGGCGAAAATTACCTGCGGCGCACACGCATTGAACATCACGGCATCGGCATAAATCATCGTCTCAGCGGGCGTCGGCATTTCAGCTAAGGAGATGCCTGGCGAGACATTTGCGCCCCGCCCTTGTTGCAACGCGGTGAAATCCCAGAAGTTGACGATGGCGTAATTGAACCCGCCATCAATCCACGCCCCCACCCACGAACGCGGGACAGGACGACCAAGACCTCCTAATGCCCGCGTTAATGGGTCGCGGATGCGTCCGACATTGTTAGCAGGGTCATCAATGACATCACTGATATTCGCCGAGGGGCAATCGTAAACTTGGATGTTGCGAGTGTAAGGTTCAACCTGCGCGTGAGGCGAAAAAGTGGGGTCATTAGCGCCAGGACCTGACCCGCAACCCCAACAACGCTGTTTGGGCATCCGCTCGTCGTAATCTTGGGCATACATGCTGATTCCTGTCCCCAGTTGTCGGTAGTGGCTGAGACATTGGGCTTGGCGGGCTTTCTCACGGGCTTGGCTGAACACAGGGAACAGAATCGCTGCCAAAATGGCAATGATAGCAATCACGACCAGCAGCTCAATCAGGGTAAAAGCACCGACAAAGCACCATCGCTTCATCGTCCTTTGCCTCCCTTCATGCGATAATTGTGGACGGAAAAAAACCTGCTAAAGTTTTTAGCGGTAAACGAAGGATGCGGAAAGAGTTAACGGCTCAAGCCGACCTGAAAGGGATGCGATAATGCTGAAACAGCAATGTCGGGGCAATTGGGGCAGTATATGGGTCAATTTGCCGTCACCCTTGCGAGTGGCGAGACAAAATGTGCGTCGACTCGTAAAATTCATGGCAGGGAGGGACGATAACGGTGCGACAGGTCGCGAGGCGTCAATGGACATCATCGCTGGCGGAGCGTGACCTCTACCGCGTCCTCGCTTTCCGCTACGAATCAGAACCATCGCCCCGCCCTCGCCGTGAAGTCATCCAACGGCTGCAAACTTTGCTCTCTTACCGTGACTTAACCCGCCATCAATTACGACGGCTGGTAGAACGAGCATTGAACGACCCACGCACTGAAGAGTTATTGCAAGTGGAAGTCTTCCCACCAACCGACAGCGCCTTGGGAGACGCAGTGCAAGGGGCGCTGCCAAGTTTGCAAGAGGTCATCGTTATCCCGTCCCTTGAGCATTTGGACAACACAGCGCTCCCACTTTACTTGGGCATCGTTACCGCCCACACTTTTACGAAGCGGTTTGTCGGTGGGCAAGGGATTGGGTTGGGTTACGGACGGGCTATTCACGCCTTTGTCAAGTCAATGAGGCTGCCGTCATCCTTCATTGCCCATTTACAATTTTTTGCCCTCGCCCATTGTCCAACAGCAGCGGTCAACGGATGGGGTGCTGAAAATTTGCTGCAACTAATCGCTGACTATTGGGCGCTGCGCGATGAAGGGCAATTGCAAGGTTACATCGCCCCAACGCAATTGCAGCCAGAACAGTTACATTGGGCGTTTGTGGAGGTTGAAACGGTAAGGCAGAGCGACAGATGGCAAAGGCTCAATGCTTCTGATGAACTGTCAGCATCTATCCCTGAGGGAGCGATCGCTGAGGTGGTAGGGCACTTATTGCGAAGTGATGGACGATGGTTGGGACATCTATCGCTGACAGAAAGCGTTCCCCTCCCTGTGTTGCGTCGCATGGTGGAAACGGGGAGGAATGTCGTGGCATTGGCGGGTGGCGCGAGCAAAGCCCCAGCGATCTTGGCGGCTGTGCGGGCAGGCATCATCAACCGACTGGTCACAGATGACCGATGCGCTATCGCTTTGCTACATCTTGTCAACCCGCGTTTTCGGGCGGCTGATTTACCGTCCCGTCCTGAATGGTGGGAAGTCAGCCAACGGTTTTTCGTGGCGCATTTGCGGTATCGGAAAACACCCCGCCAAAGCGTCAAAGTCATCGCCGCTCAACTGCGACTCAGCCCCAAAACGGTGCGGCGGATCGTGGATAACCTGCAGCAGCGCAAAGGGGAGCAACCGGCTATCGTCAAAGTGATTGTCCGTCCACCATCCGAAGCGATGGCATTAGAGATGGCATTGTTGCAAACTTTGCGCCTACAGGAAGTTCGGGTCGTCGCAGTGACAGAAGGGCAATCAGGATTGACTCTTGTGGGCGAAGCGGCGGCAGAACTGTTCTTTGACCTTGCCCGCAACCGTCAGAGTTTCACCGTCGGGTTGGGCGGCGGTCGGACTATCAACGCGATGGTCAACGCGTTGAAGTTACCTGCAACCCTTTCACGGTTACCGAAACTGCAAAACTTGAACATTTGGGCGTTGGACAGCAATCCTTTACCTAAAGTTGTCGGCATCTCCGCTCACACGCTCGTGGCATCGCTGGCAATGCGGTGTTTACCTTCAGCAAATAGCATCGTTCACTGCTTCGCTTATCAAGACGCGGAGCAGTCACCCACCTTTGACGCCATTTTCATTGGCTTTGGGGTTCTGGCGCCAGGCGAAACACTAACCCTTTACGCTGAAGAAATTGGTTTGCCCGTGCGCCAACTCCAGCGGCGAGTCGCCGGAGCCACACTTTTCCAGTGCATCAACGCTGACGGCGAAATTGTGCCCAGTGGGTTTGAGGGGAAAGTAGCGGCGCTGCCGTTGACAGTGCTACAACGCATGGTGCGAGAGGGCAAACCCGTCATCGTTGTCGCCAGCGGTGCCCACAAAGCCCCTGCCCTTCTGGCTGCCCATCGGGCACGCCTCTTTAACGGCTTGGTCGTAGATGACCAGCTAGCGCAATCGCTATTATCACTTCTCAGTCAGTGAACGGCGAAGAGAGCCTGGCGAGCATGGTATCGGACACGGCAAGCAGTGCCAAACGCGCTGGCGTCACTATCCAGCATCCTTATCCCGGCTACTACAAACCCAACATCATGACGGAGTTCATCTTCGTTTTCCGCAAACCAGGTCCTCCCATCTACCGCAACCGCACCGCTGACGAGAAGGAACTAAACCGCATCCCGATAGATGCTCTTTTCAAACACGAACTCGCTAACAACATTTGGCACATCGCTCCCGTCCCGCCGAACGCCATTGACCATCCTTGCCCATTCCCCGAAGAAATTCCTTATCGGCTCATTTTGCTTTACTCTTATCGGGGCGATTTGGTGTTAGACCCATTTGCGGGGAGCGGGACAACTTTGGAAGTCGCGGTGCATTTAGGACGGCGGGCAATCGGCTACGAGGTCAAGGAGAGGTATGTGAAGTTGGCTTGGCAGCGGGTGCGAGAGCCTTTGAATTTGAGGCGCTTGCTCCTCCCCCATTACGAAACCCTTGCATGGACACCTCAGCAGTTAGCGTTGATTGGCGAGGGTGATGTAGGTTAGTGTTTTGGCGGGAGCGGATGGGAATTGAACCCACCCACCGCCTTGTGGGCGGTGCACAGGATTTGAAGTCCTGGGAGGTCACCAGACCTCTACCGCTCCCGCGCTCCGTATTTCATGTTAGCACGCCACTTGCGGTCAAAGCGTTAAGCGCCGAGACCTGCCCCGACTCAATTTAACTGTTACCGCTTAACGGACTTCAAAGCGTCAGCGACCCACGCCATATGCGTAGGTGGCATGATGCCGAAGTGGTAGAAGGAAAGACAGCGGGCTCCCGCTTGCCATGCGGCTTGGACCTTCGCCCGCAAAGTCGCTGCGTCCGTCGCAGCAGGGGCGTAAGTCTGCAACCCGACGACCAATCGTTCGCCATCGCCGATTTCCTGCAACGCTACTTGTGTGCGGCGCCGCACGATTTTAGGGTCGTGGGTGTAGGCGAGGATTTCAAAACGCGCCACGCTGCCGTTCAATGAAGACGCCGAAGCACCGATGTCCCAGCGCGAGCCCATCAGGATGAAGGAGAGGGGAACTTTGCTTTCGGCGGCAACTTCCGCAGCCAACGAGGCAACGACTTGCTCCCGCACTTCTGCAAACGCCCGCAAATCCGGGTAGCGGTCAAAGAGTGCTTCCACGCTTTCGGTGGACGGTTTTCCCGTTTGCATGACAGGCTCCAACAACTTGCTGACGGTGTGGCGCAGCTTGGCAGCATTGATACCGTTGCGGCGGGCGGCAGTTTGGCAATGGCGACAGAAGCACAAGCCCAATAGGAAGTGACCCGTCTCGCCCAACACGACACCGACTTTTTCGTGCCCATGAAAGTGACCGACGCCACCGTAGTGCAAACTTTCGCATTCAATCGCCATCAGCGGGTAACGAGACAAATCGCGCACCAACCCTTTGGCAAACTCGCGCACGGCAGGGTTAGCAGGGCACAAATTGGAGGTGTAAACATCGCCGAAGCTGTTGACCATGCACGCATCGGGGTGCGCCAAACCCAAACGCGTGTCGTGCAGAAACACGGTCCACGCAATCACCTGCACGCCAACTTTTTGCACGGCATCGCACACTTGCCCGAACAAATCCCCGTCCTGCAGGAGCGGTGATGCCAGCGGTTTGAGAGGGGTGGCACGGTAAAAGCGGGGCGTCGGTCGGAAGTAGCAAGCGGCGTGGCGGGCGATAAACCAACGCTGCTTTTTGGCACGGGGGCGCAGATGCTCAACGGAGTGATACTTGGCAGCGACACTGACGGCATCCAAGCCCGCTGCCTTCAGTTCCCGTGCCGCGCTGAGCATCCCCACATCTAGGAAGTCCCACACATATGCCCACATCGTCGCATAACCCATCGCCGTCACCGTCCCATCAGGGGTTACATCGCCGGAGCAAATTTTAGCGACCCGTAACAGTCAAACAACGCCTGACACGGGAGGGCAAAGACAATGACAAACTTTTGAGTGGGCAATGAGCAGTTCCTGCTGACACGGAGGCGCGATGCCGATGCGCCATACAGGCGAACTCATCATCGGGGTGTCAGGGGTGTTGCTGCTGATAGCGTTTGGGTTGGCGTTTTTCTGGGTGCCCCCCGCCGCCGAATTTCAGCGCCTTTATGGCAACGGGCACATCGCCAAAATCGTCTTCGTGCATGTGCCGTTGGCAATCGTGGCGTTCACCGCATTCGTGGCGTCGGCGGGTTTTGGGGTGGCTTTCTTGCGCACGAGGGCGGCACGGTGGGACGCATTGGGTGCGGCGACGGTGGAAGTAGCATGGCTTTATGCCGTCTTGGCGACAGCGACTGGGGCATGGTTCTCCCGCTTGGCATGGGGGGCATGGTGGCATTGGGACCCCCGTCAAACGACGATGTTCATGGTGCTGTTGACCTACACGGCATATTTGCTGGTGCGGGAGGCAGTGGATGAGGAGCGACGGGCAGCGGTCAGTGCCGTTTACGCGATTTTGGGGGCGGTTGCCACGCTGCTGCTTTACTGGGTCGTGCCTTATCTGCCTTCTGTGCAAAAGGTCAGTTTGCACCCATCGGGCATCATCGCACGGGGCGGGTTAGATGCACCCTATCGGATAACGCTGCTGTTTTCACTGCTGGGCATGGGGTTGCTGTTCGTGGAACTCGTGCGCGTGCGGGCGAAACTCGCGTCGGCGGAAAAACGCCTTGTCGCACCGCTGTGAGGCGAACGGAGATGGGAACGATGCCGGAAGCGTTGCCGTTCTTTTTAGCATGGCTGCTCACTTGGTTGGCGCTGATGCTTTACCTTTGGCGATTAGAAGCCAAAGCGAAAGCGCTGGAGCGGGAAACCGATGAGCCATCGCAACTGTGACGATGGAGGTGTATGACCAATGGCGCAAGGGCGATGGAAATGGGTCGTAGCCGTCGTTGCCTTCGCCTTGCTGGCATATGGCGTGTTCTCGTTGCGGGGTGCGATGCAGCCGTATGTCACTTTTGCCCAAGCAAAGCAAGCGAAAGGGACAGTGCGGGTGGCGGTGTTTATTGACCACAAAAGTCGCACCTACGATGCGGTGACGGGGGCAATGGAGTTCATGGCGATGGACACAGCCGGCAACAAATGTTTGGTGCGGCTTAACCCGCGTTTTGTCCCGCCTGGCGGATTTGAGCAAACGCCGATGGCAGTCGTGATCGGGCGTTACCAAGACAGGGTTTTTGAAGCCGACCGCCTGTTCATCAAGTGCCCGTCCAAGTATGAGGGACACCCCGATGTCGCGAAGAAGCGATCAACGAATAAGGCAACGGTCAGCGGCATTCCTTGAAGCGTTGCGCGCTGCCTAGACGGGACATGTGAGCCGACAGCACGCGCTTCAGTCCCGTGTGCGACTTTTGTCCACTGTCCGCCGATGGATGCGACAATCTATCGGTCGGCGTCGTAAAACGAGACGATGGGACGGCGCAGCGACAGGGCGCACAGATTTTGGAGGTGAGCCGTTATGTGGCTCGGACGGATTTTGGTTTGGGCAGCGATGCTGGCGGCGTTCTTAACTGCATGGCACTATTGGCGCGCGGAGACATTGAGCCAGACGCAACACAAAAAACGGGATGGACACACGCAAGCGCTCACTGCAGCGCGCCGATGGTTTTGGCTGACAGGGGCACTCATCGTGGCAGCGATGGTTTATCTTTGGTCGCTGATTTTGACCCAGCGTTATGAGGTCGCTTATGTGCACGACTACACCAACCGCGACCTGCCGATGCTTTACCGCTTTGCCGCTTTTTGGGGTGGGCAGGCGGGAACATGGCTGCTCTGGGCGTTTTTCACGACCTTGTGGGGGTTGCTCTTGCGCCGTTTTGCAGCCCCTTATGAGACCGCCACACTGGCGATTTTGGGTGGGCTGAACTTTTTGCTCTTGTTGCCCGTCGGCGTTTCGGGCATGGCAGCGGCGTTGGCGGAGTGGGGCGTGCGATGGCGCCCCGTCATTAATGCTGCGTTGGAAGACCCCTTCCTGCGACTGCACCCTGCTCCGATGGACGGTAAAGGGCTGAACCCACTGTTGCAAAACCCGTGGATGGCAATACACCCGCCCAACATGTTCGCAGGCTACTCGGCAATGGCGTTGCCTTTCGCTTTGGCCTTAGCGGGGCTGTGGCGTAAGGATTGGCATGGCTGGGCGCGTTACGCGTTGCCCGCCGCCTGTTTGGGCACTTTCCAACTCGGTTTGGGTATCACTTTGGGCGGCGTTTGGTCGTATGAAGTGCTGGGTTGGGGCGGCTATTGGGCGTGGGACCCCGTTGAAAATGCGTCTTTCATCCCTTGGTTGGGATGCGCCGGGTTGATGCACTGCCTCATTGCCTATCGCAGCACCAAAAGCGGGGTGCGGTTGGCGACTCTGTTGGCATTGCTGACCTTCCTAACCGCTTACTACGCTACTTTCGTCACCCGCAGCGGGTTCATCCAGTCCGTTCACAACTTCACGACGACCGCCATCACTTGGTGGGTCATGGGCATCCTGTTCTTCTTGACCATCGCCAGTTTCGGCTTGTTCTTTGTGCGGATGCGCCACTGGACGGAAAGCGAAAGGCAACCGATCGCCGGCGACTTCACCAGCCTTCCCTTTTTCGCCTACGCAGGGACGATCGTGCTGGGCGTTTTCGCCCTCATCGTGTTCATCGGGCTTTCTGCCCCTTGGGTAACGATTATCGGCAAAGGGCTGGGGCTCAAAATGCAGGAAATCGGCGTAGAGCGGGTGTTTTACGACCGCGCCAGTTTCCCGATCGCGCTGGTCATGTGTTTGCTGTTGGCACTTATGCCGTTGCTGGTCATCGCGCGCCCCAAAGACGCGGAGCAATGGCAGATATGGAAGGCGTCCGTGCCCTGGCTGGTTGTCAACATCGCGTTGTTCACGGCGTTGGTGGCGTTTTTGTTCGGCATTCGTCAGCCTGTCTCCTTAGCACTGGTGGCGGTGGCTTCAGCGTGCATCATCGGCAACCTGTGGGCGCTGTATTTGCGGGCGAGACAAAGCCCGCTGACTGCTGGGGCATATTTGGCGCATTTGGGATTGGGCATTTTCCTGTTGGGCGTTGTCGGTTCTGAGTTGCGCGACGACAGCCGTCAATTGATCATCCCGACAGGCGAGCACCGCAGCGCTTTCGGCTGGTTGTTCACCTACACAGGTCTCAAGACACGCCCTGACGGCAAGGTGGAGGCGATCCTTCACGCCCAACAGTTGGATGGCAAAGGCACATTCACCGCCAACCCTATCTTTTGGGACACACAGTTCGGCTTGGTGCGCGAACCCTTCATCCGCCGGACGCTGACCCATGACATTTACATTGAACCTATTGAGCAGCAAGACCCCCAAGAGGCAGGGACAGTGACCCTGCGGCGTGGTGAGGCGGTGCAGGTCGGCAAATGGCAAATCAAGTTTGACCGCTTTGAGTTGAGCGGCAAACCCATCATGGGCATGCCCGAAAAAATCACGGCGGTCGTGGAACTCAATGACGGCACCCGCACGCATGTCCTGAGACCGTTCTGGCGGCTGAAACCTAACGGCGTTGAGGAAAGCCCCGACCGAATCGCCGGCACAAACATTGAGGTCGGCATCGAGCGGATTAACGCCGAAGAGCGCACGGTCACGCTGCGCATTAACGGCGTCGGTTTGCAAGGGCATAACGGTTTCATCGTCGTCAACGTCCAGCGCAAACCCGGCGTCAACTTGGTATGGTTGGGTGTGGCGATGGTGTTGCTCGGTGCGTTGCTTTCCAGCGTTCGGCGCATCCGCGAAACAATGAAGGCGCAGATGGTCACGACAACGGCTGAACGCCGCAAGGTCAAGAAAGCCATCGCGTGAACTGAAGGGCGCTGCACAACTTCACCCTCACACCGCTGGCAGGTGACCGCTCGTGGCAGAAGCGCTGTTGCCTGTTATGCTCCGCATCGCGGGCAAACGCTGCGTCGTTGTCGGGGGCGGAGAAGTCGCCGCGCAAAAGGTGCGGCAACTGTTGGAATGTGGCGCCGACATCCTGATCGTTAGCCCCGCACTGAACGACGAATTGCAGACATTGGCGCGGCAGGGACGCATCTGTTGGTTGCCGCAGCCGTATGACCCGGCAGCGCTGAATGGCGCTTTTTTGGTGTTTGCGTGCACCGACGACAACGAGGTCAACCGTCGCGTGTTTGCCGATTGCCAAGCCCGACAGATTTGGTGCAATGTCGTGGATGTGCCCGAACTGTGCTCCTTCTTCATGCCGTCCATCTTGCGGCGGGGCGATTTGGTCATCGCTGTCTCTACTTCGGGCAACAGCCCCGCTTTTGCGCGCCAGGTGCGGTTGTTTTTGGAGGGCATCGTTGGCGATGAGTTTGGTAGGTTGGTCGCGTTGCTGGGCGAATTGAAAGACGCGATGCGCCAAACGCTGCCGACCTTTGAACAGCGGCGCAAGTTCATTGAACGCGTTTGGCAAAGCGAAATTTGGGCGCACCTGCAAGAGAGCGACGGAGACGCTGCCCGCCAATGTTTGCGCCAATGCTTAACAGCCGTCGCACAACGCGATGCACGCGATGGCGAGACGCAAGGCTGTGAAGGGTGATGCTGGAACTGCTCCCTAAGCAAATCCGTGACGCTTGTCGGCAATTGTTGCGGCAGGAAAGCAGCGAAGACGACGCCCTTCCTTTCACAGGACGGAGAAAGAGCGAGGTTGTGATTGCCATCGGGGGAAAACTTTCATGCGCCTGTTGGTAGTCGGCATCAATCACAAGGTCGCGCCCGTGGAAGTGCGGGAAAAGGTCGCCTTTGCTGACGAGCAATTGCCCGCCGCTTACGAGCATTTTCGGCGGCGGGGAGCGGCAGAGGTCGTTTTGCTCTCCACTTGCAACCGCAGCGAAGTTTACATCGCCGTTGAGGGACCGCTGAGCGAACGGGAACTCGTGGCGTGGTGGACGGCGTTCTTCGGTTTGCCCGCCGATGAGTTGGCGGAACGCTTTTACGCTTACCGTGACCACGAGGCAGCGCGCCACCTCTTTCGGGTCGCTTGCGGGTTGGACTCTATGATGCTGGGGGAGACGCAGATTTTGGGGCAAGTCAAAGGGGCGTTGGAAACTGCCCAACGGTTTAACGCGGTCGGAGCCTACTTGGGGGAACTGTTCCGCCGCGCCATTAAGGTCGGCAAACGCGCCCGCACGGACACGGCGATCAGCAAAGGGGCGATGTCGGTCGGTGGCGCCGCCGTTGAACTGGCGCGCCGCATTTTCGCGGATTTGCGCACCTGCACGGTGCTGCTAATTGGTGCGGGCAAAATGGGCACGGATACCGCCAAAGCGCTGGTGCAAGCGGGGGCAAAGCAGTTGCTCGTTTGCAACCGCACCCTTGCCCGCGCCCAAGAGTTGGCTCAACGGCTGAGCGGTCAAGTCGTGCCGTTTGAACGACTCAACGAGCAACTTGCCTACGCCGATATCGTGGTTGCATCCACGGCTGCCACGCGGTTCGTCTTGACCCAACCGATGGTCGCTGAGGCAGTCCGCCGCCGTCGTTACCGTCCGCTCTTTCTGATTGACATCGCTGTGCCCCGTAACATTGAGCCAACGGTCGGTGATTTGGACAGCGTGTTTCTGTTTGACATTGACGACTTGGAGCAAGTCGTGCAGGAGTTTTTGGAGGAGCGCCGCAAGGAAGTCCCGAAAGTGGAGGCGCTCATTGAATCTGAGTTGCGCCACTTCGCCGTTTGGTTGGGCGAGCGCAAAGCCAAACCGCTCATCGTCCAATTGCTGCAGGACGCACAAAAACAGACGGAGCAAGCGATGCGCGAACTTGTTGACGAACTGCCTGACCTGACCGAAGCCCAGCGCAACGCCGTCGCCGCAAAGATGCGGGCGTTGGCGATGCGGTTGCTGAGCCGACCACTTAATCAACTCAAGCGGTTAGCCCACACCGATGGCATCCTTGAAGTGGCGCACCGGCTTTTCGTGTCCGATGAGTCATCACCGTCAGAAACAAAGTCACAGGCTGAATAGGGGCGCATAGCCTTGCGTGCAAAAAACGAAAAGGAGGCGAACCGCAATGATGTGGTCAGTCAGACGGTTGTGCGGTTGGTTGGTCGCCGGTCTCATGGCGCTTGGGGGCGCGCAAGTGTCGGTGGCGGTTGGGGGTGCGCCGTCCCCTCTAAAGCGGGGGATGGAGTTGAGTTACGCTGGGCAGGCGAAATTGCAAGTAGGTGAACACTCGTTGACAGCGACGGTGCAAATGACCGATTTGGTGACCGAGGTGAAGGAAGGTGAAAGGACGGTCGTCGCCAGCCTGCGTGTGTTCGCCCCGCAGATAGAAGGGCAAAACATTCCCCCTGAAGCGGCGTTGCGCTTTTTGGACATAACCATCGCTGGTGAAGAAAGCGCCACAGGTTTTGAGCAAATCAGGGCGGAAGTGCCTCCGTTTCCCTTTGCCATGAACTTCACCCACATCCTACCCATTTATTTTGTGCCTTCCCAGCGGTTAGCGAGGGGCAAAGCGTGGACGGCAAGAGAGCGGGTGCTTATCCAACCTGAAACGGATGGGGAAGTGCAATACGCGGTCAAGGGCAAAGAGAAAACGGAGGGGAGCGAGTGCTTTGTGGTCACGCGCACCTTGCCTAAACCCCTGCCCGTTCCTGGGGCGCAAGGGGCACAAATCGTCAAAATCGCCGACACCTTATGGGTAGACGCCCAAACGGGCATCGTGCGGCGCCTTCAGCGGGAGGGCGCTCTGCAAATCCGCGAGGGGCAAATTTTGGTTACCACCTTGCAGTTGGTGCTCAAAAGCCAAAAAGTGCTGGATGAACTGGCGCTAACGCAACGGCTCAAAGAATTGGAAGCGATTAAGGCGATTCAGCAAAAAGTAGGTCCGTCCATCTTCCGCCAACCGAGCAAAGAGGCGTTGGACGCCGTTGAGCAAGCCATCAACGAGTTCCTGCAAAAGTTCAAAGACAGCCCCTACCGCATTCACTTAGAAACTTGGCAACGGGTCGTGCAGATCGTTAGGAAACAAGTTGAACGCCAGCAACAGCAAGGCTCCCTCATCGGTCAACCTGCCCCTGACTTTGAGTTGCCGACAGTGGACCGCAAAAGCACGGTCAAACTCAGTGCCTTGAAGGGAAAAGTCATCGTGCTCAACTTTTTCGCCCACTGGTGAGAGCCGTGCAACGCGGAGGCTCCGCGTTTGGAGAAGGATTTCTGGCAGACCTACAAGGACAAGGGGGTTGTCATCATCGGCATCGCGGTTTGGGCAGAGGGTGACCCCTTCCAGCGCGCTAAAGAGTTCGCCAGCAAACACAAACTTACCTACACCGTTTTGGTGGATGCCAGTGAAGACGGTAAGGTCGCCCAACTCTATGGCGTGGAGGGTGTGCCGACGAATGTCGTCATCGGCAAGGACGGCAAAATCCGCTACCTGCAAGCGGGCTTTGACGAGGAAGGGCTCAAACGATCAATTGAAGAGGCTCTCAAGTGAGGCGAACCCGCTGTAGGGGCAGACAACGGTCTGCCCGAAAAACGGCGCTTGTCGGCGTCAAGTAGACGATGACCACGGGACGATTACTTGGCTCGTCGGTTGTCCGCTGGCTGCGGCACACCGTCACCCAGCAGAAAACCGGCAGAAAAGGCGTTTTCGGGGTGTCGGGCGCCGTCAAGGCTTTGGGTGGGAGATCGTGTGCCAACTGGCGCAAGGACAGAAAAAATCGGCGACTCTGTGACGGCTTGGCGAGGTGACGCTGTTGCAAGTTGTTTGGGCGTTGTTCGGTTGGTCGGCAGCCGTCGGTTATCTGCTGGCGACAGCTGCCGTGTTGCTGACTTTGTGGCAGCCCCGTCGGCGGTTGCCATTTAACCCGCTATCGGTGTGTTTCGTTGCCGCTGGTTGTCATGGATTGTTCATCGCGGAAGGCGTGGTGACGGGTTGGTTGCGATTAAATACACCGGAAGCCGTCGCAGCGGCGTTGAGTGGACTGCTCGTCGCCAGCGCCCTGTGGCTGTGGCAGGTACGCAAGATGGAAGTGCCAGCAGCGTTTCTGTTGCCGTTGGCTGCTGTCCTTGTCACTTTCAGCAGCGTCGGCAAACCGATGTATTTGCCCGCCCATTTGCGGCGGGACATGCTGTTGGTGCATGTCAGCTTGCTGATGGCGGGTTACTTCGCATTGATGCTGGCGTTTGGCGCTGCTATCGCGCATTTGCTGACGCTGTGGTCGCTAAAACGCAAACGCCCCTTGTCTTTCCTGCAAAAGTTACCCCCGCTGGAAGCGACGGAACATTTAGCCAGTCGCTGGGTGCTGGTCGGGTTGCCGCTGTTGACTTTGGGCATGATGGTCGGCGTCGTTTGGGCGAAATGGGAAGGACGCCCCGCATGGACTGACCCGAAAGTGTTTGCATCGTTGCTGACTTGGGCAATTTTCGCCGCTTACTTGCACGCCCGCTGGGTCAAGCGCTGGGAAGCGGCGGCGTTGCACTGGTTGATTGTCATCGGGTTCGCTTTGTTGCTCGTCACTTTTTTGACCGTTCAGCACACTCTGGCAGCGTGACGCGGCGTCCAACGAGGTGACGCTGTCATGCGCTCCTTTCAGCCAACCCGTCGCACCGTGTTATCTGCCTTGCTTTTAGGCGGCATCGTTGCCATCCTTGTCTGCGGAGGGATTGCCATGCTTGAGCGCGCCCAGCGTCGCAACCGTCTCGCCGACGAGACGAGCCCATACTTGCTGCAACACGCCGATAACCCCGTTGATTGGTTTCCTTGGGGCGATGAAGCCTTTGAAAAAGCCCGCAAAGAGGACAAACCGATTTTCCTCTCGGTCGGCTACTCCACTTGCCACTGGTGCCATGTGATGGAGCGGGAGAGTTTTGAGAACGAGGAAATCGCTGCTATCCTGAACGAGCATTTCGTCAGCATCAAGGTGGACCGCGAAGAGCGCCCCGATGTGGACGAAATTTACATGCGCGCTGTCTTGATTTTCACCAACGGTCATGGCGGATGGCCGATGTCAGTGTTTCTGACGCCCGACGGCAAACCCTTTTTCGGCGGCACTTACTTTCCGCCCGAACAGTTCAAGCGCATCTTGTTAGAAATCGCCCGCTTGTGGCGCGAGGAGCGGCAACGGGTTTTGCAAGTCGCCGACGAAGTCGCTCGCACCATCGCCGCTGAATTGCAACTCACACTGCCATCCGCGCAACCGTTGGATGAAACGACCGCTGCGACGGTACTCAATGCGGCGGAGAACGCGTTGCTGCGCAACCTGGACAAGACCAACGGCGGCTTTGGCAGCGCGCCTAAGTTTCCGCCCCATCAAGCGCTGGAGTTTTTGCTACGCCGTTACGCTGCGACGCAGCGATTGCCCTTGTGGGAAGCGGCGGCGTTGACCTTGCGCAAAATGGCGCAAGGGGGCATTTACGACCATATCGGCGGCGGGTTCCATCGCTACAGCGTAGATGCCCAATGGCTCGTCCCGCACTTTGAAAAGATGCTCTACGACAACGCCCAACTGGCGCAAGTTTACGCTTGGGCATTTGAGTTGAGCGGCGACCCATTTTTCCGTCGCATCGCCGCAGACACTTACGCCTTCGTCTTGCGCGAGATGACATCACCTGAGGGCGCTTTCTACTCCGCCCTTGACGCCGAAAGTTACCCCCCTACCCCACGCCCTGCGTCTTTCGTCCCGTCCAAAGAGGAAGGCGCTTTCTACCTTTGGCGCCCTGACGAAGTGAGGGCGGTGCTGGGCGAAAAGGACGGCGAACTGTTTTGCAAAATTTACGGCATCAGCGATGAGCCGAACTTCGTCAACCCCCACACGGGTTACAGCGGTTGCATTCCCAACTTGCTGCAAGCGTCTGTGGAAAATTGGGCAAAGGTGTTGAACATGAGCGTTGAAGAAATGTGGGCAAAGGTGGACGAATGGCGGGCGAAGTTGCGGGACGCCCGCGACCGACGCCCTAAACCGCATTGCGACGACAAAGTCCTGACGAGTTGGAACGCGCTGATGGTGCGCAGTTTGGCGTTGGGCTACCGTTACTTGGGCGATGCACGCTATCGGCAAGCGGCGGAGCGCACCGCCACATTTTTGTGGACAACGATGCGCAAACCCGACGGAACGCTCTGGCACAGTTACCGCAACGGCATCGCGAAAGTGGACGGGATGTTGGACGATTACGCCTACTTGCTCACCGCCCTGCTGGAACTGCACGAGGTCACCGGTGAAGCCCAATGGTTACAACAGGCGCGGGAACTGGCGGACACGATGGTGCGGCTGTTTTGGGACGAGGAAAAAGGCGGGTTTTGGTTCACGACGGAACGGGCGGATGTGCTGGTCCGCAGCAAACCCACCATTGACGGGGCAGAGCCGTCGCCCAACGGGATGGCAGCGTTGGGGTTGCTGCGGTTGGCAAACAAAACAGGTGAGGAGCGCTACGCCCATATCACCAAACGGACGCTGGAAACTTTTGGCGAATTGATGGTGCGCGTCCCGCAAGGAGCGATGACACTGTTGATCGTTTTAGATGAGTGGCAGGTGACCCGCAAAGAACGCGCCGTCATCGCCGAGCGCCCCATTGAACGCGTTTGGGTGGAACCTGAAAGGCTGACGCTAAAAGCAGGCGCAACGGGGGTGCTGAGGGTGAACATCGCCATCGCCCAAGGGTGGCACATCAACAGCGCTGAACCGCAACCCAACTTGCAGCCGACGCAGTTGAGCGTTGAAAGCCGACAGGTGACGGTGGAGCGGGTGGAATTTCCGCCGTCCAAAGAGGTGCGATTATCTTTTGCCCCCACCTCCCTCAAGGTTTACACCGGCACGATCACCGTCACCCTTTGGCTGCGGGCAAAACCTGAGGCGCGCGGCGAGGAACTCGTAACCTTCCGCTTGCGTTATCAAGCCTGCGATGACCGCCGCTGTTTGGTTCCAATGACCGCACGATTGCAAATTCCCGTCAGCGTGACCCCTTAGCAAAAATTTGAAAGTAGGAAAAAATTGCCGATTGAAGCATGCAAGTCCGTTGCGGATGAGGGATAGGCTATGCGGCAGGAACGATGGACGAAAGGGCGAGTGATGGAGCAATTGCGAGAGTGGGTCGCAAAAGGACGCACAGTGGTGGGCATAGATGAAGCCGGGCGGGGTCCATTGGCAGGTCCTGTTGTGGCAGCGGCGATTTTGTTGCCACCGGCACCGTCGCCTCTGCACGATTTACTGTTCACAGAACCGCCGCTGCTGCAGGACAGCAAAAAACTGACGCCGCAAGAGCGAGAGCAAGCGGTCCGTTGGCTCAAACGCTGCGGGGCGTGCTTTGCCGTCGGCAAAGCGTCGCCAGCGGAAATTGACCGCTTGAACATTCGCCGAGCGACATTGTTGGCGATGCGGCGAGCGGTGCAGCGTTTGCAGCACAAAACGGTTGGGTGCTCCATTGATTTGGCGCTAGTGGACGGGGATGCTTTGGGGGATTTGGGTGTTGAAGCGGTGTTCGTCATTGACGGCGATGAAGTGTGCCCGCTCATCAGCGCCGCCAGCATTATCGCCAAAGTCGCTCGCGACCGCGTGATGGTCGCCTACGACCGTCGCTACCCGCACTACGGGTTCGCCCAGCACAAGGGTTATCCGACCAGGCAGCATCTAGAGGCACTCCGCCGCTTCGGCCCTTGCCCCATCCATCGTAGAAGCTTTGCCCCGATGCGGATCCACGCGGACGATCGCCCGTGATGCCGTTGCGGCGGGCGCGTTTAACTCTCTTGCCCCAGAACGGCTTGATATGGGTGACGCAAAATTGTTTATTACGGTGATGAAGCCCATGGGTGCTGAGCGGTTCATTGTCGTCCGTGGGGCACGGCAGCATAACTTGAAAAACATTGACCTTGCGCTGCCCAAGGAGAAACTCATCGTCATCACGGGCATATCGGGGTCAGGCAAGAGTTCGCTAGCCTTTGACACGCTTTACGCTGAAGGGCAGCGGCGGTATGTGGAGAGCCTTTCCGCTTACGCCCGTCAGTTTTTGGGGCGATTGGATAAGCCTGATGTGGACTTCATTGAGGGGCTCTCGCCCGCCATCAGCATTGACCAAAAGGCGATGCACCACAACCCCCGCTCAACGGTCGCGACGGTCACGGAGATTTACGACTACCTGCGCCTGTTGTTCGCCCGCGTAGGAACCCCTCATTGCTACAAATGCGGCCGCCCGATTGTCCGCCAGACTCCTGAGCAAATCGTTGACCAAATTTTGAGCCTGCCCGTAGGGACGCGAATCCATGTGCTTGCGCCCATCGTGCGCGGACGCAAGGGCACTTACGGGCATCTGTTTGAGGAAATCCGCCGTCAAGGGTTTGTGCGGGTGCGTGTGGATGGGCAGGTGATGACTGTGGATGAAGCGCTGAAGGCGCAACTGGACCGCTACAAGCAGCACTGGATTGAAATCGTGGTGGACCGCATCGTCGTCAAACCGGAGGTGCGGTCACGGTTACATGACTCTGTAGAAACGGCACTCAAAGCAGGACAAGGGGTCGCCATCGTGCAGTTGGTCAATGGCACGGAGGACACGGGGCAAGGGGCGCAACAAGCGGCAACAGCGCAAAAAAATTCGCCTTCTGTCCCGCGTCCTAAGTCCCCAAACAACGAGTTGATTTTTAGCGAGCACTTTGCGTGCCCTGAATGCGGCATCAACATTCCCGAACTGCAGCCCCGTAACTTCAGTTTCAACAGCCCCTACGGTGCTTGTCCTGAATGTGACGGCTTGGGGACAAAGGCGGAATTTGACCCCGACCTCATCATCCCCGACAAAAATTTGTCCGTCGCTGACGGAGCGATTGTGCCGTGGAAACTTTACATCAGCAACTACAAAAAGGAAATCCTGAAAGCCGTCGCTCAGGCTTACGGCTTCAGCGTTCACACGCCCATCAAAAACCTGACCAAAGAGCAACTCAACGCGCTCCTTTACGGCACCGACCGTCCCGTGCGTGTCAGTTATGTCAACCGTTACGGGCGCCGTCGGACGATAACGACCTACTTTGAGGGGGTCATCCCGATTTTGCAAGAAGATTACCGCGACGGGGATGACGAGTGGCGAGAAGAGTTGCGCAAGTTCATGGCGTTGCGCCCGTGCCCTGCGTGCAAAGGGGCGCGGTTGAAGCCAGAGAGTCTGGCGGTCACCGTCCGCGCCGCGACACAACCCAAATCACCCTTGCCTTTCCCTGCCGACGACCCGCAGGAATGGGACGCGGGACAAGGGACATGGGGCGAGAGAAATAACGGTAACCCGCCCTGTGAACTCGTTTGGCGATGGAACATCGCACAAGTTTGTCAACTGTCGGTCAAAGAAGCGCTGCAGTGGTTAGACACTTTGCGGCTGACGGAGAAAGAGCGCACCATCGCCCACCAAATCCTGAAGGAAATCCGCAACCGCTTGCAATTCCTCATGGATGTCGGTTTAGATTACCTGACCCTTAACCGTGAGGCATCCACGCTGGCAGGCGGTGAAGCGCAACGCATTCGGTTGGCGACGCAGGTCGGTTCGGGGCTGACGGGCGTGCTTTACATCTTGGACGAACCGTCTATCGGGTTGCACCCGCGCGATAACGAGCGGCTCATCGGGACACTCAAAAAGTTGCGCGACATGGGCAACACGGTCATCGTCGTGGAACACGATGAGGAGACCATCCGCAGCGCCGACTTCATCGTGGACCTCGGACCGGGCGCAGGTGAACATGGTGGCTATGTCGTGGCAACGGGCACCGTTGAAGACATTGAGCGCTGTGAGCAATCTCTCACAGGGCAATACTTATCGGGCAGGCGGAAGATTCCTGTGCCAACGGTGCGACGGCAACCGAAAGGGCAATGGCTTGTCGTCAAAGGGGCGCGCCAACACAACCTCAAAAACATCACCGCCCGCTTCCCGCTCAGCCTGTTTATCTGCGTGACGGGCGTTTCGGGTTCAGGCAAAAGCAGCCTGATCGTGGACATCCTTTACAAAGCCCTTGCTCGCAAGTTGCATGGAGCGACGGAGTTGCCCGGCAACTACGATGAAATTTTTGTCTGGGATGAAGGGCGGAAGGCGCGGGGCGAAGTTCAAAGGTGGGTGGACAAGGTCATTAACATTGACCAATCGCCTATCGGACGGACACCCCGCAGCAACCCCGCCACTTACACGGGTGTGTTCACGCATATCCGTGAACTGTTTGCGTCCACACGGGAAGCGAAAGCGAGAGGTTACAAGCCAGGTCGGTTCAGTTTCAATGTCAAAGGTGGACGGTGCGAAGCCTGTCAAGGCGAGGGTTACATCAAGGTGGAGATGCACTTTCTGCCCGATGTGTTTGTGCCGTGCGAAGTGTGTAAAGGTAAGCGCTACAACCGTGAGACGCTGGAAGTGACTTACCGCGACAAAAACATCGCTGATGTGCTGGACATGACCGTTGATGAAGCCCTCGCCTTCTTTGAACATGTGCCCTCCATCAAGCGCATCTTGCAAACGCTGCACGATGTCGGACTGGGCTACATCAAACTGGGTCAACCAGCGACGACGCTGAGCGGCGGCGAGGCGCAACGGGTCAAATTGGCGAGCGAACTGTGCCGGCGGGCAACGGGACGGACACTTTACATTCTGGACGAGCCGACGGTCGGGCTGCACTTTTACGATGTGGAGCGGTTACTCAATGTGCTCCATCGGCTTGTGGACATGGGCAACACGGTCATCGTCATTGAGCACAACTTGGAGGTCATCAAGACCGCCGATTGGGTCGTTGACCTTGGACCCGAAGGCGGCGAGCAAGGTGGGGAAGTCATCGCTGAAGGTCCGCCTGAAATCATCGCTGCAACGCCTCACAGTTACACGGGGCAGTTTTTACGGCAAGTGTTAGCAGCCGATCGCAAGGGAGCAACAGCGTCCGCGTCATAAAACGGGACGATCGGTCGGGATCGGTCAATTGCTGCGACTGCTGCCTCACGGAAGGGAGCGCCAGTTCAGCGAACGCCGTCAGCGGTGCCATTAAGCGGCGACAGTCTCATCTCGCCCAATCAGAGCGGGCTTTGGAGCGCTGGCGCAGGAACTTGTCGGCTTCCAAGGCGGCGATAGCCCCCTCAGCGGCGGCGACCACCGCCTGCCGAATTTCTTTGCAAGTCACATCGCCGATGGCGAACACGCCAGGCACGTTTGTCCTCTTCGTCGTAGGGTCCACTTTAATGCACCCTTCAGGCGTTAACTCCACTTGCCCGTTGAGGAAATCTGTGACCGGCTTTGTGCCAGTGAGGTAGATGAAGACGCCTACGACGGGCACTGTTTCGCGCTGCCCATCGCGTTCCACGACGACTCCGGTCACTTGCTCATCGCCTTCAATGGCGACGACGCGATGACCCATACGCCAAACGACATTGGGCAACTTTTTCGCCCGCTCAACGAGTTCGGGCGTTGCTTTGGGGGTGCGGTGAGGGCTGATCAGGTAAACGGTCTTGGCAAAACGGCTCACAAACTCCAACTCTTCTAACGCTTCATCGTTGTCGCCGATGACCGCCACATCCTTGCCTGCGAAAAAGGGGGCGTCGCAAACGGCGCAATAACTTACACCTTTGCCGATGAATTGTGCCTCACCGGGGATAGAAGGTTTGTGTCCCATGGAACCCGTCGCGATAATGACGGTGCGCCCGTAAAAAGTGCCGGCGCTGCTGACCACTTCTTTCGGGTCTTTGAGCAAGTCCACGCTGGTCACTTGCGCTTGCCGATACTCAGCCCCAAATTGTATCGCCTGTTGCCGCAGAATATCCAGCAGTGCGGTGCCGCTGATCGGTTGCGGAATGCCCGGGTAGTTCTCAATGCGGTTGGTCATGCCTAAAGCGCCGGCTTTGGGATGCTTGTCCAGCACGACGGTTTTCAACCGAGCCCGTGCCGCATAGATGGCAGCCGTCAATCCCGCTGGTCCTCCACCGATGACGACGACATCGTAAGGGTCACTCTCGGGTAATTCCAGTTTCAACCCCCAACTCACGGGCACCACCATGGCGCATCACCTCCTCAATGTTCGTAGCGGTGAAAGTGGTGTTCATGCTCAAATTCGTCGTGGTGATAACGCTCGTCTTCCGCATCGCCCCTCATCGCCCGCAACTGCCTGTCAACGGCTTCAAACTCGTCGGCGTCGTCGCGACCGAGTTGGTCAACGGCTTTCAGGACATACAAGGCGAACAGGTGCTCTGGCAACGCCCCTTCAAAACTCACTTTGTCGTTGATGACGACCTTTGGGACAGCAAGGACGCGGTAGCGCTCTGCCAGATCAGGAAATTCAGTCGCTTCAACCATATCGGCAGTGATGCGTGGATTTTCCAGCGCGAACTGGTGGGCGATGCGAACGGCGCGGGGGCAGTAAGGGCAAGTCGGGGTGACGAACACCTGGATGTGCACAGGTCGGTCAACGGCTCGGATTTTCGCCTGCACATCAGCGCTCAAGTTCGTTTTGCCCTGCGAGACCATCACGATGTCCTCAATCAACGCCGTGAACTCCATGCCGGCAGGGATTCCGAAATAGCGGATGTTGGAGCGTCCGCTCTCATCGGAGACGATGAGCGCGGGGACTTTATCAACGCTGTAACGCTCCGCCAACGCACTTTCGCGGTCAAAGTCGTGGATGTCCGCCGCAATCAGGGGCGATAAGTCTACCAATTCTCGCACCAGTTGCTCTGTCTCCTTACAGAATTGGCACGGTTGGCTCCAAGGCGTCCAGACGAGGCGTTGCGCCTGCGTGAACAGGACGAGTTTGACGGGGCGCACCATGTGGCTGTTGAAAAACTCCTGCAACTTTTTGCGGTCGCGTTCACTCAACAGCGCCATAGAGCATCGCCTCCTTGTGGCGGTGGCGTGGGGCGATCGTCGCCCCGCACCCGCGTGTCCACTGACACTGATGCGCATCGGCGCAAAAAGGTTACGCCAACGGCGATGAAGGGGCTTGGCGCACCATCCCGGTGAACCTCACATGGCTTTAAACTTGCTTCCCCAGTTGCTGGGCAGCGATGAGCAGCGGGTCCCAAACGGGGGCGAACGGCGGCGCATAACCTAAGTCCAATTGAGCAAATTGGTCAACGGTCATGCGGGCGTGCAAAGCGGTCGCGATGACGTCTATTCGCTTTGTCGCTCCCGATTGACCGACAATTTGCCCGCCCAACAGCCGCCCCGTGCTCTTCTCGGCGAGCAGTTTGACCGTCAGGGGTGAAGCGGTGGGGTAGTAACGGGCTTTGTCCGTTGCCGTGATGGTCACCGCCACATACGCGACTCCCTCCTGTTGGGCTTCCCTTTCGGTCAACCCCGTGCGGGCGACTTCCAGCCGAAAGACTTTTGCCACCGCTGTCCCGACGACGCCGCGGAAAATGGCATGACCGCCCGCAATGTTTTCACCCGCCACACGCCCTTGTTTGTTGGCGGTCGTTCCGAGGGGAATGTAAGCACGCTTGCCTGTAACGAGGTGGAGGACCGAGGTGCAATCGCCCGCCGCCCATACCCCTTCAACAGCGGTGTGCATGCGTTCGTCAGTAGCGATTGCACCGACCTCATCTAAAGGAATGCCCGCGGTGTGCGCCAGAGCGACATTGGGTTTGACCCCGCTGCCAAAAACTACCCCATCCGTCTCCCATGCCGTCGTTGGGGTAATCACGCGCCGCACAAAACCGCGTTCGTCCTGCTCCAGTGCTACCACTGGCTCTCCTAAACGGAGAGCGACACCGTGCTCCTGTAACTCCTTCGCGACCAATGCCGCCATATCGGGGTCAATGCCCGTGAAAACCTGTGGCAGCCTCTCAGCGACCGTCACTTCTATGCCTAAGTTCCAGAACGCCTCCGCAAATTCCATCCCGATGTAACCCGCTCCGATGATAGTTACCCGCTTGGGCTTGTGCTCATCCAGAAAGGCTTTCAGCGCCACCGCATCGTCAAAGTGGCGAACGGTGAAAGTGTTAGGTGCGTCAGCGCCGTGAACGGGTGGCTTGATGGGAACGGCGCCTGTTGCGATGAGCAATTCGTCGTAAGGCTCTTTGTATTCCCGACCGCTTTGACGGTCGTAAACGGTCACCGTGCCTTGAACGGGGTCAACGGTGATAGCCTCGTGTCTCAGGCGCACTTCAATGCCGTGTCGGGCGAACTGTTGGGGCGTGCGGGCGAGCAACTGCGCCGCGTCAGCAACGACACCCCCGATGAAATAAGGGATGCCGCAAGCAGCGTAGGAAACAGCACATCCCTTCTCCAAAACGATGACCGACAAGGTGGGGTTAATGCGTTTGGCTTTTGCTGCCGCACTCATGCCCGCTGCGTCGCCGCCAATGACAACCAGCCGTTTGCCCATCGCCCTTCACCCTCCTTGCCCCAGCAACTGACGCAATTTTTCAGCGACGGTCGGAGCGTCAACTTGGTGAACGAAATGCCCGACGAGTTGCCCGTTGACGAAAACGAGCAACGCCGGCGTTGACCGCACCTCAAACCGCTCCATTAGTTTAGGGTTGGCGGACGCATCCAGCGAAAAGACATTGACGCGCCCTTCGTAAGGCTCAAGGAGCGGTTCCAAGTGGCGCAACATTATCGGACACGGCAAGCATTCAGAAGCCCACACCTCCACGACGGCAGGCAACGGACTTTGCAGCACTTTCGCATCAAAGTCATCGTCGCCGACAGGTATCACCGTCATGATAGGGCACCCCCTTTCGTGCCCGTTGCGGGTCGGGGTGGGCGGCGTGGGGATGCATGCCACCGCCCACCCCAACGGTGCGGGGCAGGGACGAAGCGTTAACCCGTTTTGACCGCAATGTGGCGCTGGGGCGGCTTAGTGGCTTCGCGGTAAGGGATGCGCAACTCCAACACACCGTCTTTGTAAGTAGCGTCAATGTTCGCCGTGTCTACGCCTTCGGGCAACTGGAGCCTCCGCTCAAACTTGCCGTAGCGGCGCTCGCAGCAGAAGGTTTCCACTTCGCCTTCATCCCACGGGCGTTCGCCCCGCACGGTCAAAACACCGTCATCGCTGACCGTTACTTCCAACTTATCAGGAGGCACGCCCGGCAGGTCAAATCGCACGAACAAGTGGTCTCCTTTGCGGAAAATGTCCGCAGGCGGCGCCCACGCACGCGGGGTCGTCGTTCCGATATCGCTCCACTCTGCCAACCAAGTGGCGAGGTCGCGAAGCAGCCAATGGGTCAGTTCCGTAAAGGCACGGTCAAGGTCGCGCCATGGAAGGAGATGGGTTTCGCGGTGTGCTAAGGTCGTCATCGTCGTTCCCTCCTTTCGGAAGCGCCTTTCCTCGCTCCCATTGCCACTGATGCGCTGCGGGGCAAAAGGATGCGCGTTGTGCTGGCTAACGCTTTTTCTCCGCCCGCCACGCCACAAAACCCGCATGAGGTTGGTCGCCTTCAACAGCCGGCTCAGGGTGCAGCGTTTCATCAGAAGGCGGTTGCGTTAACGCGCTGCGGGCGGCTGTGACAGTGAAACCTGCTTGGCGAAGCAAGGTGTGGGTTTGCGAGCGGGTCAGAAAGTGAGCGGCGGAGTAAAAGGGATGTCCCAGCGCGGCTTTGTGGCGATAAAACGCCCCCCACGGAGAGTCAGCAAAAACCATGCCCAAAACTAAGGCACCGTCATCGCGCAAAATGCGGTGGGCTTCCTGCAAAACCGCCAGTGGATCGTCCACGAAGCAAAGGGTCACGACGATAACAACCCCACCGAAGGAGTGGGACGCAAACGGCAAATACTCCCCCTCGGCTTGCAGCACCGCGATGCCGCGCCGCCGCGCCAAATGAAGCGGGCGCAAGGCGGGGTCAATACCGACAGGCACCCCGAGGGCATGAGCGAACCGTCCACTGCCGACCCCTACTTCCAGCCAAGGTAGGGGCAACCCCGTCAGTAGCGGCTTAAGGCAATCCACCTCCGACGGCAACGCCACCCTTCCGATGGGTCCGTCATACCACGCATCGTAGCGCTCAGCCAACGCCTCAAACAGTTGAGCAGTGCGGGGCATTCGGGTTCACCCCTTTGGCATGCCTCTTGAAGTGTAACCGCAACACCCTTTCAAGGCTCCTTCACCGTGGAGGTGACAGCGATGGTTGCGCCCGTGACAGCGGACAAAGTCGTGGACGCACGAGGGGCGCAATGCCCCGGTCCGTTGGTGGAACTTATTCGCGCCGTCAAAGAAGTGCCCGTTGGGGCTATCGTGGAGGTCTGGACGCAAGAACCGCGCACCAAAGAGGACGCTAAGGCGTGGTGTGAGCGGGCGGGGCATGAGTTCCTCGGCGCTTTCCCCGCCGATAACTACGAACGAGTGCTCGTCCGCAAGATGCGCTGAGCGCAACGAGGTGAAAGGCAATGGCAAAAGCCAAAGTCGTCGTGCTTGGCGGTGGCGTCGGAGGCACACTCGTCGCCAACAAGTTGGCGAAGCATACCGACAAAGTGGAAGTCACGGTCGTGGATGCGACGGGGGTGCACCACTACCAGCCAGGCTTGCTTTACGTGCCCTTCGGTTGGGAGCGACCAGAAAAGTTGCGCTACGACGAACGACGACTGCTGCACCCCTCCGTCCAACTCATTCACGCCTCTGTGGAACGCATTGATGTTGATAAACGACGCCTTTACCTGACGCGTGATGGGACGGTACCCTACGACTACTTGGTCATCGCCACTGGGTCTTGCCCGATGCCCAAAGAAGTGGCGGGTTTAGCGGAGGGCGGGCACCACTTTTACACCGAACCCGCAGCGGTGAACTTGCGGCAGGCGTTGAGCAACTTCGCAGGCGGTCGTATCGTCGTCGGCATCGCAGGCTTTCCTTATAAGTGCCCACCTGCCCCCATTGAGTTCACCTTACTGTTGGATGATTGGCTGCGTCGACGCAAACTGCGGGATAAAACGGAAATCGTTTTTGTGACGCCTTTACCACAGGTGTTGCCCATTACCACCGCCGCGCCACTTGTCGCTGAGTTGTTTGACCGCAAAGGCATCAAGGTGGAGACCTTTTTCAACACCGAAAGCGTTGACCCCAAAAGGCGCAGGGTTGTCTCGCTGGAAGGGACGGAGTTGGATTACGACTTGCTAGTTCTCATCCCGCCCCATCGGGGTGCACCCGTCATTGACGCATCGGGAATCGGCGATAAAGGCGGCTGGGTTCCGACAGACAAGGTCACACTGCAAGTGAAAGGGCATGAACGCCTGTTTGCTATCGGCGATGCAACCGATTTGCCCGTCAGCAAAAGCGGCGCTGCCGCCCACTTTGAAGCCCCTGTCCTCGCTAGAAACCTGCTCAGCCTCATTGAGGGCAAAGAACCCAACGCGCACTATGACGGCAGCGTAATGTGCTTCGTGGAAACGGGCGACAAAAAAGCGACGGTTTTGCGGTTCAACTACGAGCGACCGCCCCAGCCCCCCCCGACCCTCCATGTGGTGGCGATGGTTGAAAGCGCTGATGAACCGCTTCTATCCTGCCGTTGTCCCGAAAGGCGTTGCACCGGATGTCCTACTCAGGATGGTGTCGGGCAGGTCAACGACCGCTCAACAGCCGTTCTGCGACTCAGCGGTGATGGAGCGGCTGCGCAAAAGCGCTGGAGGGGGTGACGAAAATGCCAGCCGTTGAGGAAATTTGGCGCTACCGGGACGAGGTGGGACGACTGGCGCAGCAGTTGTGCCGGCATCGGGAAGATGCAGAAGATGTCGCTCAAGCGACTTTGCTGAAAGCCGTTGAACACTTGCATGAATTTCGGGGCGAAGCCAGCGTGCGCACTTGGTTGCACCGCATCGCCGCCAATGAATGCCGCATGCTACGACGGCGTCCAGCGACGGTCTCACTGGAACAACTTTTGGAAGCAGAAGCGTCAGACGAGGAAACGCCACCGTTGGAATTGCCCGACGATGCTCCCACGCCTGAAGAGATTGCCATTGAAACGGAAATGCGCCGCATCGTTGCGCAGGCGTTAGAAGGGTTGCCCGACCGCTACCGAACTGTGTTGTTGTTGAAAGACGGTGAAGGGTTGAGGGAAAAGGAGGTGGCGAAGGCGATGGGGTTAAGTCTGTCAGCGGTGAAAGCCCTGTTGCACCGCGCCCGTCGCGCCTTGCGCAAACAAGTGCAGCGCCGAACGGATCTACGAAAGTGGGCGTAAACTTTTACCGTGAGGTGACGCCAAGGATGAAACCCTTCATCGGCATCGTCCTCGGAGCGCTTATCGGGTTGGTGGTGCAACAGGTGCTGGTATGGGTGACGAAGGGCGAATGCGCCACCTGAGGCATCACCGGCAGCCCCGTCGGGGCGATGATTGCTGGCGCGTTGTTCGGTTGGGCGCTGACAATTGGACGATGAATGTGTCGCTTTGGCGGCTCAGGAGAGCCGCCCTCCGAAAGGCGAGTGCTTGACGACTGGACGATGAGGGCGTAAAGGGTCACGACCACACTTGCAAAGGCACTGCAAGGCGCTCGTGCACAGGCGGTTCAAGGCGCTTTTGCATCAAGTCTATCAATCGCTCAGCTGCCACACTGCCTAGTTGAAAGTATCGGGGCGTCAAAGTCGCTATCCCACGCAAAAACCGCATTTGCCCTGGCACTTTCTCTTTGACAACCAAGCCCAGGTCATCGGGCAAACGGATTGGCATCTCCAAAACGGCCCGCGCAAACCCGATCGCCGCCATTTCCGCCAAAAAGACCAACGCGTCAGGGCGCTCAGAACGACCGAAAAAGCGGCGGGCAAAAGCGTAGCCGTCTTCCGCGTCGTAGACAACCGTCCAAACACGAGAGAGGAGGCGACATTGATGTGCTTTGTTGAGTTTTCCTTGCGACGGTGCCTCAGTGGTCGTGCTGCTTATCGCTGCCTTCGTCCTCTGGCGGGGCACAAGCGTCCAGAAGAAAGAGGTCCCACCCGAACAACTGCCGGGGGCGATGATGCAAAAATACGGTGCGCCTGGCTTTATACCAAGTCAGCCACCACAACCTAAGAGGTGAAGGAAATGAAGCCCCTACGGCGATGGCTGCATACCCACATCCTTACGGTGGCGATTGGGGCGTTGCTGGCTGTCTCGGTCAGCGGATGGACAGTCTACCGCCAGTACCGCTCCCACCAGCCATCTGCCGGCGCCTGTTGTCCCCTGACGAACAAATACGGTCCTGAAGGAAAGATGGGGGGCTTGCTGTTTGAGGTGGGCTTGAAGACCTTGGCAGTAGATGCTGTTCACTCTCACTTTGGCAAGAAGCCCATCTCCATCCAAACGGTCAAGGTGTTGGACCGGCAAAAGGGCTTGGTAGAAGTCACCGCCGTCGTCAACGGAAAAACAAAGCACTTGCAGGTTGACCTCCGTGTCCCGCAAGGCAAAGTGACCGAGTTGTAAAGGCTGTTGAAGGCACGGTGCAAGGCATGGGATGGCGTAAAGCGCGTAAAGCGCGATGGGAGTGAGTCTCTTCGCCCTCGCTGTGTGAGCGGCTGAGGAAGGGATAAGGCTGATGGCAGAGCAAAGTGGTGTGGACAGTGGATCGGCATTAACGCCGTGTTGATTCGTGGGGCAAAAGTTTGACGCCCGTTGAATTAACGCTCGTTTACGCGATGGCGTTAGTCGCTGCAGGCAACCCGTTGTTCGGCTGGACAGAGCGGCTCCTCCTTACAGGACCGCTCTACTTTGCGACACCTGAAAACAATTGAGCGCAAATTTTGCACCCACACCCTCCCGCTTTTCTGTTCCCGCAGCAGCGTGAAAGGTCGGTTGGTCTTCCCGCTAATGCAATTACCCCCTGCAAACGAGCGGGGTCGCAAAATCTGAGCGCCCTTTGTCCCGCACGGCAGGGATGTGGTGAGGAAAAGTTGACCGTCGCCTGTTGCCCTTCTTCCTCGGTTTGATTTTCGGCGCCGGGTTTTGGGTCACCGTGGATTTGTGCAAGGGCGTGCGGGGGCGTGTGATTTTTCGTTTTGACACCTTGCCGAAAGCGGGCAAGGTCGCTATGCTTTCAGCGGCTCGCCAACCTGCCGTTGGAGGTGGCGATGATGGGACGGACTTATCCCACCCACGAGATTGAGCAGTTGCGGATGCAGGACGGGTGCATTTGGGCGGATGGGTGTCTGGCGATTTTGAAGGCGTTGCTGGAAAGCGGTGTGGCATATGTCGGCGGCTACCCTGGTGCCCCCGTTTCCAACTTGACCGATGCGTTCCTTGATGCGGAAGAGCGGGTCCTGAAACCGATGGGCATTTTCGTCGCCAACAATGTCAACGAATCGGCAGCGGCAGCGATGCTGCGCTTTTCGGTCAACGCACCCGTGCGAGGTGCGGTCGCGTGGAAAGTCGTCGGGACGAATGTCGCTGCCGATGCCTTGGCGCATGTGTGTTCGTCGGGTGTGCAGGGTGGGACGGTCATTTTCGTCGGCGAGGACTACGGCGCCAACAGCACCTTGGTCGCTCAAAAGACGCTGCCTTACGGCTACAACTTCGGCGCGCCCGTCTTAGACCCCAAAGCTGATTTGAACCATGTTGCCCGTTTGACCCGTATTGCCTTTGACCTTTCAGAAACTTGCCGCATGCCAGTCTTCTTTTTGGTGCGCACCCGCGTCGGCAACATGAAGGGTTGGCTGCAAGTGCAGGAGAATCAACCACCCGCATTCAACTTGCATCACCCTTTGGCAGTGTTGCACCATACGCCCGACCGCTTTCCCATCCCGCCGTTCACGCAACAGCAGGAACGCGAAAAGTGGCACGAACGCGTCCCGCTCGCCAAAACCTTTATCCGTCAACACGGCATCAACGAGCGCTACGACGACGGTGGGCGCAAAGGCGTCATTGTGCATGGGTTGCTGTTCAATGTCGCTTTGCGGGCGCTGATGCGTTTGGGTGAAGCACAAGTTCATCGCCGCGAGTTCGTCGCTGCCCACTCGCGAAGCGACAGCACAACTCTGCCAACTTCCCCACCTCCCTTGTCTCTCGCGCCCCATCCTTCATCCTTTTCCTTCGGCGTTCCGCTGCTTTCGTTGCATGCGTTGTTCCCGTTAGTGGAAGACGATCTGGCGGAATTTTTGGACGGCAAAGACGAAGTGCTCGTGGTAGAAGAGGGCGAGCCCGCGCTGTTGGAGCGAGAAATTCGCGCTATCGCCCAGCAATTCGGTTGGAGGGGGCGCATCGTCCGCAGCGCATTTCTGCCGACAACGGGCGAACTGACGACGGACATCGTGACGGACGGGTTGGCGAAATTTCTGGGGCGTTCCAGCGCCGCCGTTTCCGTCCCTCGTCCCCCGTCTCCCCTCCCGACTGACGAGTTGTTGCCTGTCGTCCCGCGTTTTCCTAACTTTTGCACGGGTTGCCCTGAACGCCCGGCAGTGTTGACCGCGCTGAAAATTTTCCGCGACCTGCACCCTGAAGTGAAATTGGAAATCGTGCTGGACATCGGCTGCTACATCATGGGCATCTATTACCTGCGGGATTTGGTGGCACCTGTGACGGGCATGGGCACTTGCCTTGCGTCCAGTTTGGCAAGTTCCTTTTTGTCGCGGGAGCGGACGATCTACATCGTCGGTGACGGCACTTTTTGGGCGCAAGCGTTAACGACGAGCATCAGCAACGCCCTCTATCACAAGCAAGATTGCGTCGTGCTCGTCTTGGAGAACTTTTGGACGGCGATGACGGGGCATCAACCTAACCCCAGCACCAAACTCGGCGAGCGAGCGGGCAACTTGGACATTGAAGCGACGCTAAAAGGCATGGGCGCACGATGGGTCAAAGTCGTCAACCCTTACGAAGTCGGTGAAGTCGTGCGGTTGCTGGAAGAGGCATGGCAACTTTCCGAACTCGGTCCGCGCTTTTTGATCGTGCGGGGCGAATGCATGTTGGAACGCAACCGCAGGGAGCGCAAAGAGCGGGAACGCCGGCGAGAAGGGAGAAAGCGGGTGGTGGAAGCGCGTTTCGGCGTTGACCCCCTCGTGTGCGTCGGCGATCACAGTTGTTTGCACTACAACAATTGCCCGTCCCTCTCGGTGCGCCCGTCGCCCAACCCGCTCAAGCGAGACATGGTTGTTCAAGCGGAGCAAACTTGCGTCGCCTGCGGGTTGTGCGGTTCGGTCGCCCACGCCGCCAAACTGTGCCCATCTTTCTATCGTGTGGAATGGGTGCACAACCCGTCGTGGTGGGAGCGAGTGCAATTCCGTTTGCGGCGATGGTTGCTCGGCGTGTGAAGCGGTGTTCCGCTCATTGCTAGGTTGTGCCCCAACGATAGCGCGGTTGAAAGGAGGCGATGTGCGATGGACTGGCAGCAAGTGCAGGATTACTTGATGCAATTGTCGCGGCACGACGATGCGGTGTTGACGGAAATGGAAGAAAGCGCCCGCCAGACGCGCTTTCCCATCATTGACCGCGCGGCAGGCAAATGTTGTTACCTGTTATGCCGGCTGGCAAAAGTGCGCACAGTGTTTGAGATGGGCAGCGGTTACGGCTACTCAACGGCGTGGTTTGCGATGGCAGTGCGCGATAACGGAGGCGGTGTCGTCCACCATGTCGTCTGGGACGAGGAGTTGTCGCGCAAAGCCCAGGACTACTTGGGGCGAATGAGATTGACGGAGTTTGTGCGGTTCACGGTCGGCGAAGCCGTTGAGACGCTGCGCCGCACGCAAGGACGCTTCGGCTGTATCTTCGTGGACATTGAAAAGCAGGACTACCCGCAAGCGGTAGAGGTCGCAAAGACAAAACTGGCGGAAGGCGGGTTGCTGATTTTGGACAACATGCTCCTTCACGGACGCATCTTTGACGCCAACGACCACAGCCCTCCCACCGAGGGCATTCGCAAAGCGACGGCAGCGATTTTCAACGACCCCGACTTTGTCGCGACCTTGCTGCCTATCCGAGATGGCTTGGTCGTGGCGATGAAAGTGCGTTGAAGGCTCGCAGTTTTAGCCCCCGATGTTGAGTGTTGGCGAACTGACATAAGCCGTCGCTTCAATGGCAGAGCGGGCAATTTTTGATGAACAACGGAGGTGAAAGGGCAATGCGCTGTGCATTGTGGATATTAAGCGCTGCTGCGTTGACGGTCGCAACATTAGCGGCGCAAACGCCTCAAAAATCGCAACGGGTGAAGGTCACTTTCATCGTAGACGGGATGACCTGAAATGGGTGCGCCACAGGGTTGGAGGCAACCCTGAAGGGCATAAAAGGCGTAGAGAAAGCCGGCGTCTCGTTCAAGGACAAGCGAGCCGTTGTCGTGTTGGACGAAACCAAAACACCTCTGTCAGCGCTGCCGATGGAGGTGCGCCGTCGCCATCACACTTTTCGGCTAACGCTGTTTGTGCCCATCGCTGAAAAGGACAGGGAGAAAGCGGCAAAGGCGCTGCAAGGTGTCAAGGGAGTTAAAACGGTGAAGGCAGAAAAGGGCGGCGTGCTGGTGACTTGGGACGAAAAGACAGCCATCCGCTACGGCGATTTGGTGGCAGCGCTGCAGAAGGAAGGCGTGAAGGTGGAGGAGCAGGACAATTAAGGGGCAAAACTCTAACGGCTGTTGCGCTCCTTGAAAGCAGTGCATAACAAGCGGGACAGCGACGGCGCATGGCGCCCTTAATAGGGTTGGGCGGCGATGAAGCGGCTTGCGGTCATCGTCATGGCGGTCTCATCATTTGCTGCCCTCTCTTTTGCCCAACTGACTGAGGCGAAGGGATGGACGAACGACGCAGACACTACTCCATTGCGGCAACCTTTGGCACGCAAGTTGGCACGGGGGCGGGTTGTTTCGGTCCCGCTGGGTGCTCATCGGCGGTGTTGACAGTTGGCAGGCGATGAATCTTTTGACCTGACGACGAACTTTTGTCGCCTCAATCGGACTTTTACATACAGGCGACACCAGCGGGCTTGGAGCCTTTTCGCATCGTCATCCGCAAAAAAAGGACGGCAAACCGCGTTTGACATATCCGCCGATGAAGCGATGAGACGACGCAACGCATTGGCAGTGCCTCGGAGGGCGTGTCTCCTGACGCGCCCTTATGGTTTTCATGCCATGTGTTGCGGCGGCTCTGGAGAGCCGCTCTCCGACCAAACCCTCAACACGGCATCTTAGGACACATTTTTGCCGCTTCTTCTTCGCTACGGAGCGGAACCCATAATTACGGCGGGTGAAGGGAAGATGGCAAAGGTGCAGACACCCATCACCGTTTTGGTCGCAGCCGTGGGCGGGCAAGGGGGACAGTTGTTCTCGCAGTGGCTCTTTGATGCCGCCCGTGAGGGGGGCTACTATCCCGTCGGCGTCGGTTTGCCCGGCTTGTCGCAGCGCGAGGGGGCGACAGTTTACTACCTTGAGTTTTTCGCCGACGCAGCAGAGACGATGCTCTTTTCCCCTTTTCCTGAGAAAGGCAGGGTGCAGGTGTTAGTTGGCTTAGAGTTGTTGGAGTTGCTGCGAGCAGTGCGGGACGGTTATCTGGCTGACGATGGTGCCATCGTCGGTTCCACCCATCGGGTCTTAACGACTGAGGAAAAGTTGCCGCTTAAAGGGAGTTTCATGACAGCGGAACAAGCGCTGCCATTTTTGCAGCAGCAAGCGCGACGCTGCATCGCGTTTGATGCGGTGCAAGCGGCAGCGCTGGCGGGGTTATCGGAGCGGGCGGCGAATGCGATTTTGTTTGGGGCGTTGGCAGCATCCGGAGTGTTGCCGTTTCCGCCCGAAGCGTTTCGGCACGCCGTCGAGCGTTACGGTGTCGCCGTTGCGTTCAATGTGCGGGCGTTTGAGTTTGGGTTGCGCTACCGCGATTGGCTGCCGCAACTGCGAGCGGTTGACGATGCCGCCGTTCAGGAATGGGCGACGCTCCCTGAACCGCAATTGCCAGCAGAAGTGCAGCGGACAATGGAAAGGCTCGGCGTTGACGATGAGTTGGCGGCGGTGCTGTGGCACGCTGCCCGTTGGCTGTGCCACTACCAAGATGCCCGCTATTTCGCCCGCTACCTTGAAGGCATTCAAGCGGTTTACGAGCGTGACCGCAAATGGGAAGCCAATTTTCTGGTGACGAAGGAAGCGGCGCGCATCTTGGCGTTGCGCATGGCTTACGAAGATGCGGTGCGCGTGGCACAACTGAAGACACAACGGCAGCGATTTGAACGGCTGCGCTGCGAACACCGCATCGGCGACGAGACCGTTTACCGCGTCGTGGACTTTTTCAGCCCCGATTGGGATGAGTTGACGGGGCTTTTGCCGTTTGGCGGGACGAGGGATGAAGGGCAAGGGGCATGGGACAAGGAAGACTCGGAATTGCCCCCGTTACCCTCCCAAGACGAGGAGTTGAGACGACCTGCGTTACAATTGCGCGTGGAGACGAGTTCGCTGACAGGTTACTTGCTGCTCAAGGTGTTGCAATGGCTCAAACCGTTGCGCCCCTATTCGCGACGGTTCCGGCGGGAGTGGGCAGCCATCGCCGCGTGGTTGGAAGCGGTGCGGCAGGCGCTGGAACGCGATTACGACCTGGCGTTCCTCATCGCCCGCAGCGGCGAAATGGTGCGAGGTTACGGGCGAACGCGTCGCAAGACACTGGCGGCGTGGCGTGCGTTCATGGCGTTTTTGGCGGCGTTGGAACGGCGCGGGTTGGCGTTGCGTGATGTCGTGGCGTTGGGCGAACAATTTTTGGCGCTGACGATGAGCGGACCGCAGGGCACTGCGAAGGCATGGCAGTTTGCGGCTGAGCGGTTGGCAGCGTTGGACAACGAACCCACCAGTGGCGTGCCCCCTGGGTGCAGAGGGCTAAGACCTCGCCCGACACCCCAATGACGGCTTATCTCATCAGGGTGGGGTGTTGGCGGAGGTGCCGAAAAGATGTTGGGCGGCGGCGATGATGAGGGCAGCGGTCGTCCCTACGCCCAGGTCGGCGACATTCAGCGTCAGGTGGTAGAGGGTCGGGTCGTTCCAGTCCACCTTGTAGAACTGGCGGATGTAGTCGGCACGGCGTTTGTCTTCAGCGAGGACTTTTTGACGGGCTTTATCCAACGGGAGGGCATCGTGAACGGCACAGCGTTGCACCCGCCACTCCACCGGGGCGACCAGACGGACATGGAGTGCCGGGATGTCCCGCAAGACCATCATGCCCGCTCGCCCGATAAGAACGACCCGCCCCCGTTGGGCTAACTTGCGCAGGACGACCTGCGTGAACCGCAGGCACTCTTCGTGGTCAAGGAAACGGCTGCCTTCCTTGCGCCATTGTTCGGGAGGCGGCAGCCAAAAAGGGCTTTCACGGAGCGGACCCGGCGACCAACTGAGGGCGTCTTCAGGTGCCCCGAAGCGCACCAACGCCCGCAAAAAGCGTTCCAACGACGACATACCCGTTTCGTCGTAGCGGGCAACTTCGTCTTCGGAGACTTGGGCTTCCAACGCGATGTGGGTCAACAACTCTTTATCCACGACCTCGTAGCCCATCGCTTGGGCGACGAGTTGAGCGACTTCGCTGGCGCCGCAACTGAACTCGCGGCTGATGGTGATGACGCTCATGGCGGTGCGCCCCCGTCATGGGTTTAAAACGGTGAACCTGCGTCGCCGCAAGGCATTCTGCCATGCCCTGTGAGCCCTTGCCACTGGCATCCTCGTGCCGCACAATCTGCCGACGGTCCGAGAAGAGGTGGTCGCCCGTCATGGACACAGTGCAAAGCCTCGTTTACCGCTTCGTGTGGAACGCGTTGGCGCTGTTTTTGCTGTCAAAGGGGGTCTACGGGGATCGGGTGCAAATTGCGGGGTTTGCGGCAGCGGCAGGCGTCGTTTTGCTGCTGGCGTTGGCGCAAACCTTCATCCGCCCCGCTCTTTTCCTCTTCCGCATCGTGGCGTTCCCCCTGAATTTGCTGACGTTGGGGCTGGCGAGTTTCGTCGCGGGCATGGTTCTCAATGCCTTTGTCTTTTTCGCCATCGGGCAAACCGGGCTTATCAGCGGCTTTCATGTCAAGGACTTTTGGGCAGCGCTGGGGATGACGGTGCTCTACAGCCTCGTCAACGCGGTCGGCAGTATGCTGTTTGGGCGACGGGAGTAGCAGACTGGGTATGGCGCTGACAACAGATGTGCTGGTCATTGGTGCAGGTATCATTGGCTGCGGCATCGCCTACGAACTGGCGAAAGCCGGGGTGCGCGTGGTCGTCGCGGAGCGGGGCGAGATCGGACGGGAAAGCAGTTGGGCGGGTGCCGGCGTTTGTATCGCGCAACGCCCCGACTCAGACCCGCTAAGCCCCCTGCGGCGCATCAGCCAGCAATTGTATCCCCAATGGGTCGCTGAGTTGCAGAAGCAAACGGGCATTGACGCGGAATGGCGGCAATGCGGGCGATTGATGCTGCTGGACGACGAGAGCGAATGGCAGCGATGGCGGACAGTCGTAGAACGCCTGCGAGAGCAGGGTGTGACGGTGTCCCTGTTGAGCGCTGACGAAGTACGCCGCTGTGAACCCGCTGTCACCCCTGAGACGATCGGAGCGGTGCTGTGGCACGAGGACGCCCAAGTGCGCAACCCGCGTCTGGTGCGGGCGTTAGCTGTAGCGGCGATGCAACGAGGTGTCGTTTTCCTCACCCACTCGCCCGTCATCCGCCTTCAACCTGCCGAGAACCATGTTGAGGCGATGGCAGGTGCGGAGCAGGTCAGCGCTGGCGCAGCAGTGATCGCGGCAGGGTGTTGGTCCGGTGAGATCGGGGCGCTGCTGGGGCTGGATGTCCCTGTCATGCCGGCACGGGGGCAAATGGTGTTGTTGGACACCTTTGCAGCGCCTTTGCGCTCCATCGTGGAGTGGGGCGGTTTCTACTGCGTGCCCCGCAGCGACGGTCGGGTGCTGGTCGGGGCGACGGTGGAGTTCGTCGGCTACGACAAGCGCACGACGGCAGCCGGTGTCACTGCGTTGCTGACGGCGGCGCAGCGGGCGGTGCCCGCGCTGAGGCAAGCGACCTTTGTCACAGCGTGGGCGGGTTTGCGCCCTTACGCCGAACGCCCCCTTCTGGGACGGTTGACCGAGACGGTGTTCGTGGCGACGGGACATTTCCGCGTCGGCATCCAGATGGCGCCCGGCACAGCCGTGACCCTGCGTGACCTGATCCTCTCTGGGCACAGCCCACTGCTGAGGCAGTGAGGGTGTAGTCATGGAGCAATACAGCAAGCGTGGGCGCTGTCGGAAGGAGGTGCATGAGAGCGTGCGGGACGAAAGCTGGGTCGCTTCGGTGATGCGGTGGGGACAGGTGAACCTGAAGGAGGACGACCCGCTGACGCTGGATGTAGCGTTTTGGCGGGACTATTGGCAGCGGACGAAGGTGCAAGGGGTAACCATCAACGCGGGTGGCGGTGTCGCTTACTACCCGACGCGCATCCCTTTGCATCGGCGGGCGAAGTTTTTGGGAGACAAGGATGTGTTTGGCGAGTTGGTGGCGGCAGCCCGGCAACTGGGGCTGCGGGTGCTGGCGCGCTTGGACCCCAACTGGGGGCACGAGGACTTGTATCGCGCCCACCCCGACTGGTTTCTGACGGATGCTGAGGGTAGACCCCGCCAACGGGGACAAGCGACCCCGACCGCCCAAGAGCCACAGTTCCTCTCCGCTACCCCCTTGGCGCAGCACGAGGTGCTCTACTCTACCTGCTGGAACTCGCCTTTCCACCGCGAGTGGGTGCCCGCTGTCATGACCGAGATCATGGAGCGCTACGATGTGGACGGCTTTTTCACCAACGGGTGGCCGCCTATTGGGGGCGGACCGCCAGATCTCTCCATGGTCTGCTATTGCCCGCATTGTCGGGAGCGGTGGCGCCAACGCGGGCATGACCGTTACCCCCAACACCCTGACCCGTCCGACCCACTGTGGCGAGCGTTCGTCACCTTCGTGCAGGAAAGCGTAGAAGAGGTGCAGATCCTTTGGCGTGACCACACCAAACGCTTGAAACCCAGTGCGGTGTTCGTCTGGAACTCCCACGGCAGTTTGGCGACAGGGTTGCGCTGGGACCGGTTTGTCCAGTTGGGCGAGTTGCTCAACGATGACTCCCAAGGACGGCGCGCTGGGGAACCCCTTTGGGTCTCGGGGCGGTGCGGTAAGGTGATGACGGCGGTCGCCGAAGGTAAACCGGTGTTGCGCATTGTCGGCGTCTGGCAAACAGGCGAACCGCCGATGCGACACACCGCTAAACCGCCTGCCGAACTCACCCTCTTTTTCGCGGAAGCGGTGGCGAATGGGCAACGAGCGTGGTGGCATGTCTTAGGGGCGGAACTTTATGACCGCCGGTGGCAGGAAGCCATCGCCGACTACTTCGCATGGTTGGCGGACATTGAACCCTACTTGCGCAATGAGGAATCGCTGGCGGATGTCGCGCTGGTGTGGTCCCCACCGACTTTTTGGCTATCGACTTGGATGGGATTGCGCCCGTCACCCGTTGAGGCATTCAACGGTTGGTATCAGGCGCTGCTAGAAGGACGCGTGCCCTTTGACCTGCTGCCTGAGTGGAACCTCACGGCGGAAAGGCTGCACCGCTATCGGGTCGTCATTCTGCCCAGCCAGACTTGTCTACGGGACGAAAGTGTTCATGCCCTCGCGGCGTTTGTCGCCGGCGGCGGGGGACTTGTTGGCTGCTGCGAGGCGGGTGCCCGTGCCTTATGGGGCGAGTTGGAGGCAAAGGAACGGTGGGGGGCACTGTGGGGCGTTCAGCGTCTGGAGGACCCACCACCTCCCCTGCGGCATTGCTACCTACGCATAGACCTCCACAACCGGTCTCACCCGCTCTTAAAGGAGTTCGGCGACACGGATGTGTTGCCAGGAGCGGCACACTTATCGCGAGTCACCGCCCTGGCAGGGACGACGCCGCTGTTGACCTTTGTGCCCTCTTATCCCGTCCATCCGCCCGAGAAGGTTTACCCCGACCCCAAGCGCACCGATGTGGCGACGGTCTTCTGCCGTGAAATAAACGGGCGAACGGTTTTCCTGGCGATGGACATAGACGCCGCTTACTGGCGAAGTCGCCTGCCCGACCACAAGCGGTTGCTCTTGAACGCCGTCGCGTGGGTGCGTCGGGATGTTCCGCTGCCCGTTCAAGTGGACGGTGGAGGCTGGCTGGACATCACTGTCTGGCGGCAGGCAAGGGGGCTCACCGTCCACCTCGTTAACCTTACGACCCCCAACCTGTTTGGCGGACCAGTTACGGACTTTGTGCCCGTTGGCGCACAGCAGGTGCATATCCACTTGCCCGCTGGGGTCCAGCCGCGCCGCATACGCCTTCTGCGGAGTGGGCGGAAGCCGGCGGTGACACACCATGCCGCCACGCTCACGGTCACCGTGCCACAGGTCGTAGACCATGAAATTGTTGCCGTGGATTGGGCGTAGCCTCTTTTGGGGCACGAAAGCCTTGTGACTTTTGTCATAAAGCCAAATAGGGGGATTGCCGATATTTCCATCAGCAGTCTGTAGAGGTGAGTCCCAAAGGAGGCGAAAGTGACGATGCAAACGCAGGAACGCACTCGCACCCGTTTGCCTTCACGCCCACATCAGTTACTCACTGCGCTGCGGGTGTTGATCGCCGATAGTTGCCCCCTATTTTTGCTTGGTCTCAAAACTTTTTTGGAGCAACAAGAGGGCATTGAACTGGTAGGCACGGCGCGCGAAGGTGAAGAGGTGTTGCGCCTCGCGCAACAGACGCGTCCGTCGTTGGTCATCGTGGACCTCGCCATTGCCCGTCCCAACAATTTTCGGGTCATTCGCCAAGTGCGCAACTTGTGCGGGGCGAAAGTGTTGGTCGTCGCTCATTACACGAGCCCAGAATACCTTGCAGGTGCTATTCAGGCAGGGGCCTTGGGCTACTTGTTCAAAGAAAGTGACCCCTACCTCTTTTTGCTGGCAATCCGCACGGTGCAGGAAGGGCGACCGTGGATCCAAAGGGAGTTCACTGAGGGGTTGTTTCGGTTGATCTCGCAACCTCTGCCCCCTCCCCAATTGTTGACCGCTCGCGAACGGGACATTTTGGCGCTCTTAGCGCAAGGTCTCAGTAACAAGGAAATTGCCTATCGGTTAGGCATTAAACCCGGCACCGTTAAAGAACACATCAGCCGGGTCTTGCGAAAACTTAACTTACGCAACCGCACCGAAGCCGCTGTCTATGCGACACAGTTTGATTTGCAGTTCAATCGTAACCGCTAAATCTAAGGACGGTGCGGCGCTACGGTTGCTTCTCGCATAGTCCCCCGCCAGCGGCGGTTCCACGAACCGGAGCGTTTTGGTCGCGTCGTTTTTGACGATCAATTTTTTGGCGGTTATCTCCCTGCCTCAACGAATCTGGCGACGAACGGGAAGAGTTCATCTATCGGTGACTGTGCGAGAGCGACGAGGAAGTCCGCGAGGCGGTCCGTAATGATGTCCATGTAACGGGCACCTTTCTCAGCGGTGGCTTTGCGCGGGTCGCCATATGCTGAGTTGCGCGTCACACGGTCCCACGGGCGCGTCGTCCATACCCATCCCTCTTGCAAAGCGGCGAACCGAAACGGGCGTATGGCGCCGTCATCAGCGTCTTCCATGCGCACCAAATGAGGCACGATGGCTAAGCAAAGGCTCGTTTCCACCTCGTCGGCGTGCTCTCCGGGCGTGTCGAAAAGCCGGCGCCGTTCATCGCGGGCGATTTTCCACCAATCCACCAAAAATATCCACACCTGCGTTTGCCCGAACAAATCGCGGATGCCGCCGCGAAACTCGTTCCCACCGTGCCCGTTAAGGATGACCAGCTTACGAACGCCATGTTGTTCCAAAGACGCCACGATGTCTCGTATCAGCGTGTTGAGCGTGTCTTGACGCACGTGGATGGTCATCGGGTAAGCCATCAAGTTGGCTTCCACGCCGTAGGGAATAGTGGGTAGCAGCACGACTTTAGCGCCGCGTTCCCACGCCTTTGCACATGCGCTCTCCGCAATAGCGGTGACTTGGTAGGTATCTGTCGCATAAGGTAAATGAAGACCATGCGGTTCGCAGGAACCGACGGGCAGCACGGCGACTTCAAAGGTGTGCTGCCGCACGGATTTTAGCGTTGCCTCTGACAAACACCACGGTCGCATCGGCTACTCCTCCTTCCACTCAACTTGGTGAGCTGCTACCACCATCCGCTCCCCGCCTTCTACCTCCACCAGTAAAGAGTGAACGACAAAACTGCCGTCTAACGGGTTCACCTCTAACCACCGAATCGGTGCCTCGTCGGGGTCTAATGGTTGCGCAGCGCATGCGAGGGCATAGAGATAGGGGTCACTCTCCGCGTTGCAGCGCTGCACAAACTCTTCTGCCATGCGGAGCAGCCTCTCGTCGACAGCTCCTGCAGGTTCAAACTCCATCTTCCCCTCCTCGTTCAACCCCGCGTAGCCGTAAACGGTGACTGTTTCAGGCAATAACTTTCGCGCGCGCAGCATTACCCCGTCGGCTTGTCGGAGAATGAACCAGTTACCGAAAGGTTTCAGGGCACCGAGACGCACAAGGGCAAAATGAGGCATCGTGCAGTCTATCATCCTACACGCCTCCAGCCCTTTTAGTATGGCGCAACGGACACCGTTGCGTCATCCTTGACGATCACGCGGATGTTTGCCACAATAGAGTTGAAGCAAATTGCAGATGTCCTGCTTTCAAAGGAGGTCGTCAGATGTCGCACACATATCTTTTTCGCTTCTGGACACTGGTCGTCACTGCCATGTTTGCTTTTTGCGCGGGAGCCGCTTTGAAAGAGGGCAAGACCATCCCGTCGTTCCAAACACCCTTGTTGGACGGCAAAACTGCGAGTGTCGCCGTAGAAAAAGGGCGGTTGACCATGCGCCTGAAAGATCGCAAAGGCAACACAACTTTGCAGCCGAAGGTGCTGGTGCTGGACTTCTGGGCAACTTGGTGCGGACCGTGCCATGTCGCCAGCAAGTGGCTGACCCAACTGTATCAGCGCTATCGCGGCAAAGGGTTAGTCGTGTTGGGTATCAGCATCGACGAGGACGGTCGGGCGTCGGTCGCTCCCTTTGTCCGTGAGCATCGGACGCCCTACCTCGTCGGGTTGGACCCAAAAGCCACCGTCGCCAACCGTTTCCTCATTGAAGGGCTGCCGACCATTTATGTCGTCAACAGCAAAGGCGTTATCGTCGCCACTTTTGAAGGGTTGCCCGATGACCCAAAGGCGCTGGAGAAAGCCATCCAACAAGCCGGCCTTCGTTGAGAAGGCACGCCCGAACCTTGTAAACCCAGCCATCCGTCTTTGGATAGGTGACACGGCGTGCTGCACACTTACTTGGCATTACTTAAGAGCGTCCAAGTTCTCGTGTTTCCTGCCGTCCATGACGACACCGTTAACGAACTGGGGCTACGCTGGTTGCGACGCCATTTCCAACCGACGCAGTTAGGGTTGCCGCCAGCCGTGATCGCTCGCGCCGCCCATTGGCGTGACATCGGCACCCCCATCAACTACCCGCACGGCAGCACGGCACGAGTCTTTACCGAGTTGTCGCCAGACATCTCCGCCGAAGTGCGGGATGCTCTTGTCCTGTCCAGCTGCTACATTGCACCGTTGCTGGTCTTGGGCAGCGACGGCTGGGAGAGGCTCAGCCCTTACGCGCTATGGTGCTTGCGCATCCACCGCGCCCCTGAGGAGACAGAGACCCTTCAAGCATTGCGGTTAGCGGCAGATGCAGTTGCCCGCTGGTTCCCTCACGCTCACGAAGCCTACCACACTTTGCTGGACTACATTCACGGCGACCAAACCGCTGACGCCTTGGAGATTTTGCGCGAAAAGCGCCGCATCTTGGTCTCGCGCGATGCGCAGCGCCTGTTCGCTGAATTGACACACAGCCCGCAGGGCGCTCCGTTTGCCTTTGTCGCCGACCCCTTCAACCTCTTGGTGCCCTGGCTGCGTTCAATGCGGCGGAACATCATCGCTCAACTGCCGTGGGACGACTTTGCCAGCACAGGGCTGGGGTTCGTCGCCGGCGTTGTCGTGACGACAGACGCCCTACAGCGGTTCTTCCACCAAGAAAAAAGCGACCGCTTGCGCCCGTCCCACCGGCGCTTTCACCCCACGCACCGTCACCGCCCACACCGTTGATCGCCTCAGCGGCGCAACGGCGAAAGCAACAGCACTGACCCGACCAACGCCACAATGCCGATGAAAACCCATAGCAACCCGACGGCGAGATAAGAGGTGACCACCGACACCATCACCCACCGCTGCTCTGCCGATTCGGCTTCTTGCTCCAATGCTACCGCGACTTTTTGCAGATGCTCGTCAACGGTGCCCGTCCGTTCGCCCAACGCGACGGCTTGGATGATTTCGTGGGGGACGCCAGGCACCGTGCTGAGGGTTTGGCTGAGGCTCATTCCCCGACGCACCTGCCCGGCAACCTCGCGGATACCTTTGTCCAAGTCGGACAACTGCGACCCCACCGTTTCCGCTATCACTTCCAACGCTTCCGACGGCGGCACGCCCGCCTGCAGCAGCAGTCCCAGAGTGTAAGCGGCATGGGCCAAGAGGCGCTTGGCAAGTAACTTCTGTGTCGCCACCACAGAGATTTGTTTGCGCAAACCTTTTAGCCCCAAGATAAGCCCAGCCGCGAGCAAAAGCACCTTCAGCCCTAAGCCACTGCTTAGCACTGCCGCATAGACAATGTTGAGCGCCTGCGCTACCGCAAACAAAACCGTTACAGCGGCAACCGCTCTCAGCCGCTTAAAAACCAATGCCCATTCACGCTCGGTGTATTCCGCCAGGGCACCCAAGACATAGTCCCATCGTCCATGTCGCTCACCGGCACGCACCAGAGCGACAAACACGGGTGAAACATTGCCGCCGACCGCTAACAACGCGTGTGACAGTGAAAAGTGCGGCTGACGCAGCACCCCTTCCAACTCGCGGAAAACCGCCACCGCTTCAGAGGGACAGGCTTTGCGGAAGGCAGCGAGGGCGTCTTCAGGGGTGATACCCGCCTTGACAGCGTTGCCCAAGTATCGGCAAAGGGTGCTAATCGCCTTCCGTTGGTATGTCTGCTGTGCCACCTCCGATAGCCTTGAGATAAACCCCTGCGGCGCCGGTGAAGTGACCCAAAGGCGTTGGGGTTCTACGCCCATGACCGTTGTCTGCCCTCCCCAACTCACTGGTCAACGCCCATGAACTTGTCCACTGCCTCCACCATGCCGCCATACCAAGACATCCAGAAGCGAGCGGCTGCGTAAGCGATGATGATCGCCATCACGAAAAACAGTCCAAAATAGGCGGCGGTCGCTTGGGCGCGGATAGAAGTCAGGGCTTCGTTTTCTAAGAACTCCGCTGCTTTCTGCAGCCCTTCGTCCACGGTGCCTGTTCGCTCGCCCGTCATGACGACTTGGACGACCATCGGATGCAACAGGGGCAAATCCGCCAACACAACAGAGAGCTGCTCACCGCGTTGAAGACGGGGAGCCTGGTGCTGTGTTGCCGCGTGCAACTTGGGGCTACCCGACGCCTCGCCTGCCATCTCCAGGCTGCGGGACAGCTCCACACCTGCGCCGACGAGCATCGCCAACGCCCGCGCGAAGCGGGCTGCCGCTAAAGCGCGGGGCAACGCGCCGACCCAAGGGATCGCCATCCGGATGCTCTCCACCAGTGGTGCGAAGGCAGGTTGCATGGCTATTAACCGCCACAGCGCCCATGCTCCAAACAGTGCCGCCAACAAGATAGCGGCAGACAAGGTATTGCGTGTCGCTGAACCGTAGTATTGCGCCCAGAACGGGTCCGCTTCACCCTTAGCCTTCAGCAGGATGCCCATAACCGTCGGCATCACGAAGACGATAGCCAAAATGACCAAGACCGCAGCCGCTGCCAAAAAACGGGGATACATCGTCGCCCGCCGCAACTCCTGATGAAAATCGTTCTCGCGTTCAAAGTGCTGGGCTAATAGACGAAACACTTCTTCCAACTTGCCCGACTTCTCTCCGACCTCCACCATCGCCAGCACAAACGACGGAAACGGGAAACTTGACTCTTTCAGCGCCTTAGACAAAGGCACGCCCTGCGCCACTTTGTCAGCGGCGCGTTGGACGGCAGCACGCAATGGCGAGCGGCGTTCTGTGGAGGCGAAAATGCTTAAGGCATCGGAGAGCGACACGCCCGCTCGCATCGCTCCGTTCATGTGGCGGAAAAACACCGCCAGCGGTGCGGGATGGACAGGCGTCACACCAAACTTGGGGTGCCCGTCAGTTTGTTCGCGAAGCCGTGTCACCCATAGCCCATTTTGACGAAGTTGTTCGTAGGCGCGGCGCGGGTCAGGGGCTTCTACCGTGCCCCGGTGCAGTTGCCCGTTGCGGTCGCGTGCCTCGTAAGCGAAAGTGGGCATGGTCAACACCCCCCTCTCAGCATCGTGGACGAAAACCATGCCCCACCATCCGCCACCACCTACATTGTGCCACCCGCTTTTGTCACCAAGCAACAGGCGTCTTCGGAGACAACCCCGTCTGCCAGCGGTGAGGGCGTTTGGCTTCCCGCTCCACGCCCTACGCTTCCACACCAAACCGACGGATGCACCTGAGCCCTCACCCTGTTTCCGCCTCGTGCCACCAGCGGTCAGCGATGCGCCGCACCTTTTGCTGCCGCGCCAGTTCCCTTGCCCGCTCAGACACCGCGATGTCGTCCAGCGTGTCAACGAGTTCTGCAAGCGGCAGCAACACAAACGCTCGCTCCCACAAGCGCGGGTGCGGAACGGTCAACCGCTCCGTTTGCATGCGTTCGCCTTCCGCCCAAAGGATGTCCAAGTCAATGGGGCGCGGTTTGAGGGTGCCTTTTTGCGTCCGCCCTAACTGTCGCTCAATGGCTTCCAACCGTTCCAATAAAGCGTCCAACGGTAACTCGGTGGCGATTTCAGCGACGGCGTTCAAAAACGGGGGCTGCGGTTCACTCACACCCAACGGTTCGCTCTCGTAAAGCGCTGAAACTTTCGTCACGGTAATGCCGTGCTCCTGCAACGACGCCAACGCTGTGCGCAGGTTAGCGATGCGGTCACCAAGGTTAGTGCCTAACCCCACAAAGACGCGTCGTTTAAGATGCGGCATGGCGGCTCAACTCCACCTGCACCCCTGCCCATTGCAACGGGACGGGGATAGGCGGGTGTGGCTTGCGCACCTCCACCCGCACCCGTTGCACTTGCGGAAAGCGTTCCAGCAACTGTTGGGCGATGTCGTAGGCGGCAGTCTCCAGCAACTTGTAACTGTTGCGCTCCAATAACTCCCGCACGACTTCGCACACTTGCCGATAGTCCAGCGCCCGCTTGATGCTATCGGTTTGCGCCGCGTCGCGCAAGTCCAACTGCAAGGCGATGTCCACCTCAATGGGCTGGGGCACGCGCTGCTCCACAGGTAAGCAGCCGACTTTGCTCAGCGTCGTCAAACCCTTGACCAGAAGCCAATCCAACAGGAACACACCTCCGCAGCGTTTTGTTTGCGCTGCGTTTGCTCGCGACGCTCAATAAATCGTCTCGTCCCGCTCGCTGCCGTTCTTTTCCCTTTCGCCTTTCAGTTCCTCTTCCATCGCCGCTTCCATCTCGTCAATAACCTCACGGTCAACCTCATCGCCCAACGCGCTGGTCAGGCGACGCATCACCGACCGCAGTTCGCGGGGCGTGGGGTTTTCGGAGATGTCCAAGCTCTCAAACGAACTGGCGAGGTTGTCCAAGCGCGTCTCCTCGCTCAGATGGGCGCGGATGCGCGAAACGAGTTTTGTCAGTTGCGTGCTCCCGCAGCGCGGGCAAAACGGGTCGGTGTTGTCCTTGATGACGCCGACGAGAAAGGTGAACACTTTTCCGCACCGATCGCACCGAAACTCGTAAAGGGGCATTTGACACACCTCCTTCACGCCAGCAATTCGCGGTAGTGGTCGCGCACTTTTCTGATGGCACGAGCGATGTCCTCCATGTCTTCCGCCTCGCCCAGCAACACACTCTGCGTCAGCCAAATCGCTTCGCAATCGCACACCCGCTCTGTCGCCGGGCAACGCACCTTGCCGTAGTCGTAATGTCGCGCATACGGATGCCAACTCAACGCCTCTTTGCTGAACGCCGGCTCACGATACAGCGGTTTGTAACCGGGGCTGGCAGGAATGCCCTCCGCCCGCAGCGCTTCAATGAATTTGCCTTTGGGCACGCTTCCCATCCGTTCTGGGAAGTAACGGAAAATGAACAGGTGATAGGCGTGCTCCGTCACCCGTTCATCGTCGGGTAGAGGCTCCACGACCTCCAATTCCTTCAGCAGGCTGTTAAGGTAAGCGGCGTTGCGTTGTCGCTTGGCATGTAACTCATCGGCACGCTGCAACTGCACCAGCAAAATTGCTGCCTGCCATTCGGTCATCCGGTGGTTGCCGCCGACGATGTAGTGCGCGTACCATTCGCCCGTTCGCGACCGTCCGCAGTTGTGCAGCGACCACACTTTTTCGGCAATGTCGTCGTCGTCTGTCGTCACCGCGCCCCCTTCGCCCGCTGTGATGTTTTTGCTGGCTTGAAAACTGAACCCGCCGACAGCCCCGATCGCCCCCACTCGTCGCTCTTTCCACGCTGCTCCGTGTGCTTGTGCTGCGTCTTCAATCAGCACCAATTCATGTTTTTCCGCGACCGCTCTCAGCCCATCCAAATCCGCCGGTCGCCCCGCAATATGCACCGCCATGATGGCAGCCGTGCGGGGCGTAATCGCCGCCTCCGCTGCCTGCGGGTCTAAGGTCATCGTCGTCGGGTCAATGTCGGCAAAAACCGGCACTGCCCCGACATCCAAAACCGCCGTCGCCGACGCAATGAAGGTGTAAGGCGGGACGATGACCTCTTGCCCCGGCTCAACGCCGGCGGCGCGCAAAGCGAGGTAAAGGGCAGTGGTGCCATTGGTGCAGGCGATGCAATGGCGGGCATGCTGGTAGCGGGCGAAGGCTTGCTCAAATTGCTCCACCTTGCTGCCTTTCGTTCGCCCCCACCACTGCCCGCTTTCCACGACCTCACGGAGGGCGTGCACTTCCCGCTCGTCAAAGACAGGCCATTTGGGGAACGGCTTGGTGCGGGTAGGTGTGCCCCCGACAAGCGCTAAAGTCGCCATCACCACTCACCTCGTTGACCGGGCGTGTTTTTGCGCCCTGCCGGCTGAACGCCGTAACTTGCTGCAAGGGGCAGCGCCATCCACCTTCCTTGCAGCCTCATCCCACTCCTGCAACCCATCTTGTAAAGTTTTTCACGCCTTGCCCATCACCGTTTTCACAGGCGGCGCCCACAAGCGCATGGCATTCCGCACTTCGTCCATCGTCACCTGAGCGACTTGGCGGGCTTTTTGCGAGCCGTCCGCCAAGATGTCGTCCACATCGGACGGATGTCGCTCCAACTCTGCACGGCGCTGACGCAACGGCTCCAACGCCTCATTGAGCCGCTCCGCCAATCGCTGTTTGCACGCGACGCATCCTAACTTGCCCGTCCGACAGTCCTGCGCGATCTCGGCAACTTCGTCGCGGTTGTAGATGTTGTGCAAAGCGAAGATGGGGCAAATCTCCGGGCGCCCAGGGTCATTGCGCCGGATCTTGTGCGGGTCGGTGAAAAAGACGCTGACTTTTTGCCGAACGACTTCAGGGGGGTCGGCGAGGTGGATGTGGTTGCCGTAACTTTTGCTCATCTTGCGCCCATCCGTGCCCGGCACATACGGGAACTCGCTCAGCAGCGCCTGCGGTTCGGGAAACACCTCGCCGTAGAGCCGATTAAACCGCCGGGCAATTTCGCGGGTCATCTCCAAATGGGGCAGTTGGTCTTTGCCGACGGGCACCGTGTCGGCTTTGTAAATCAGAATGTCTGCCGCCTGCAGCACGGGATAACCCAACAACCCGTAGTTGGGCGCTTTGCCCTCTTGCAGCCAATCCTTGTAGGTCGGGTTTAACTCCAGCCACGCCACCGGCACCAGCATGGACAACAGCAAATGCAACTCGGCGTGCTCAGGCACCCACGATTGGATGAAGATGACGCTCTTTTCGGGGTCAAGCCCCGCGCTCAACCAGTCAATCGCCAGTTCGCGGATGTTCTGGCGCACCTCGCTGGTGTCTTCCCACGCCGTCGTCAACGCGTGCCAATCGGCGATTTCGTAAAAGCACTCGTAATCGTTCTGCAGCGCCACCCACTGGCGCAATGCGCCCTCCCAGTTGCCCAGGTGCAATTTGCCTGTCGGTCGCATGCCCGACAGGATGCGTCCGCGTCTCGTCTCCATCGTCGTTTCACCTCGTCCCGCACGACCTGTTTGAGCGCCCTTTGATTTTTGGCAGCGTTCGTTTGCTAGCGGTGCACACCTTGCGGTCACACGCCTGCCAAACGAATGAGCCACTGTGCCCCGATGAAGGCAGGATACCAAACGAACCGCAGCGCTCCGATGTAAAGCAAAACGATCAAAGCGATAAAGCCCAACCCTGTCCGCTCAAGCATGTCCAAGCGCCAGCGCAATTCCATCGGTAAGAACATCCGCAAAATGCGGCTGCCGTCCAGTGGTGGGAGGGGGATGAGATTGAACACCGCCAGTCCCAAGTTGACATAGATGCCCGCAAGGCAAAAGCGCATCAAAAAAATCAAGACAGGCTCCAAAACAGGCAGCAAGTTGCCCAGCGACACACAAAAGGCTAACACCGCCGTCCAGAAAAACGCTTGCAGCACATTGGACGCAGGACCAGCGGCGGCAACTAACGCCATGTCGCGGCTCATATGCCGAAAGTTGAGCGGGTTGACTTGAACGGGTTTAGCCCATCCAAATCCGATGCCCGAAAACATCGCAATCAAAAACATGAGCGCACCCAACGGGTCAAAGTGGGCGCGGGGGTCAAGGGTTAACCGCCCTTGCACGACAGGTGTCGGGTCGCCCAACCGCCATGCCGCCCATGCGTGCGCCGCTTCGTGAACGCAAATCGCCAAGATGAACACGGGCAGCCATGTCAGCAATCGCATCAAAAATTCGCCGACATCACCGAACAGCATCGCGGTTCACCTCACAGCAGGGGTCATCGTGCGCCGCCAGCGTAACGGAACCGCTTTGGTCGTGCTCAGTTAGATACCACAGCCGATAGGAGTTCGCAGGGTGCTGAAATTTGGGCACCGCTCGCTCACCTCACCCCGCGTCACTTTTACGCTGTTTCGCCAAGCAACGACGAACGGCACGCAAGGCAGCCCGCAGTTGCTGATGGGCATCGGCGTTGCGGTTTAGTTTTACCGACAGCGCCGCTTTCAATCCGACGGCGATGGAACGCCCGCTGATTCCGAACGCTTTCAAATCGTCACCCGTAATATCAGGGCGAGCGTCGCGCCACTCCAAAAAGTAGCGCCTCCAAAGGAGGTCTGCCACCCCTGCCCATCGCGCTGCGACCGCCAGCGCTCCCTCTAACGACAGTGGGTTGAGCCACCACACGAAGCCGCTGGGGCGTTTGGGCGTCGGGCGGCGCAATGCTTGCAGCAGCGCGAGCGCATCGCCTCGCTCCCGCTCGCTCAACCGAAACCGATAACAAAACCGAGTCACTGCCTCGGCGTTTGACAGCAAGGGTAATAACAGCGCCCATTCGTAGCGCACCTTGCGGTCAGGAAGATGCTCCGCGCACCATCGCAACCACGCCCGCAGCCGCTTCAACCAAGTAAGCCGGCGAGGCGTGACCCGCAACTCCGGCACCGTGAGCGCCAGAACACTTAAACGCTGCAATCGCTGTAAGGGCTTTTCGGGTTCGCGCTCTTGCAGAACCCGCCACAGTTCGTGCTTGATTCGGTCGCGTGTCAGCAAGGTCAGAAACATCTTGGCACTGAGCAACAGCCGAAACGTGCGGGGCTCTATGCGAAAGCCGAACCGCTGCTCGTAGCGAACGGCACGAAAAATGCGGGTTGGATCGTCAATGAAACTGCGGTCGTGCAGGGCACGGATGACGCCCCGCTGTAAGTCGGTGTAACCGCCGGTCAGATCAATCAGTTCGCCGAAGCGGTCCGGCGCCAGACAAAGCGCCATCGCGTTGATGGAAAAGTCCCGCCGCCATAAATCGTCGGCGATGCTTGCCGGCTCTACTTCGGGCAAGACAGCGGGTTGCGGGTAGCGCTCTTTACGCGCCGTCGCAATGTCTACACGCTGCAACGGGAACCCCGACAGGTGCTCCATCCATTGCACCGTCGCTGTAAGGAAGCGTTTGTGCACCGTTAACCTGCCCTGCCACCGATGCGCCACTGCGGTTGCTAACGCAACACCGTTGCCCTCCACCGCGATATCTACGTCCAGCGTCGGTGCACCCAACAGTAAGTCGCGGACGAACCCGCCGACGGCGTAGGCGGTCATACCTTGCCCCTGCGCCATCGCACCGATGTCACGCAACAGCGCTACGACAACGGACGGCAACCGCTGCTCTAACAGGTGCGCCCCGCTCACAGCGGACACAGTGTCGTCAACGCTTTGCAGACGCTCCACCGCCCTTTACCCTCAAGCGAACCGAAACCCGCTTTCGCGCCCGTCAAAGGCGTTCACAGCGATATCGGCGAGCGCCGCGATAAGTAGCGGGTCTGCGTTGGGCATTTCAATGCGGCGCAATTCAATCCCAAGTGCCTCTGCTTTTTGCCTCGCTTCAATGTCAATGTCGTAAAGCACTTCAAGGTGGTCGCACAAAAACCCGACGGGCACGACCAAGACGAAACGATGCCCCTGCCCCACTAGTTCTTCCAGCACTTCCAAAATGTCGGGACCAAGCCAATTGGGACCGCTGGCACTTTGGTAGGCGAAGGACCAATCGCTGACACCTAAGGCGTCTGCGACAGCGCGACATGTGTCCCGCAGTTCACTAGGATAAGGGTCGTTCCACTCCAAGATGCGTTGGGGCAAACTGTGGGCGGTAAATAGCAACCGCACTTTGCCCTCCGCTTCAGGGGGGAAGTGCGCCATCGCTTGACGAATTTTGCCGGCGAAACATTGCACCAGCAGCGGGTGCGTCGCCCAACTGGCGACGAAACGGAAACGGATAGGGTTGCCCAACCGCTCCAACGCCTCTTGCGCGTAGTCAATGTATTCGGCGACACTGCGCTGCGAGTAGTGGGGCGCTAAGATGATGCCCACAGCCTCAACGACACCGTCTCGCGCCATCTGCTCAACCGCCTCGGCGATGTAGGGGTGCCAGTGCTTCATCCCAACATACACGCGGACAGCGTCCAGCCGCTCTTGTAACGCTTTGGCTTGGGCGCGTGTGATTTCGTTGATGGGTGACTTGCCCCCGATAGCGCGGTAGCGCTCTATCAATGCTTCCAACATTTCGGGCGACGGTTCACGCCCCCGCAGGATGTGCGCGTAATATGGCTTCACCTCGTCCAGCGAGTTGGGACCGCCGTAAGCCATCAACAAAACGGCACGCTGGGTCATCGTTCACTCACTCCCGTTCGCAATCACTGCTTCAGAGAAAGTGTAACGCCTTACTGCAATGACGGTGCAAAACCGCCCGCACATCCCAGCGCCATCCGAGCGCCAAGTTCTTCGTCATTTTTATCGCCCGCTCAAAATACGACCACGCTAACCGTCCGCGAGCCCAACGGGCTCATCCCTGCTCCCCCCTGACACTGCCCCAGCAACTGTAAGCAGACACCGGCTTCATCAACGCGGGCTGGGATAGGGCACCGACGCAAGCGGAAAGTTCAAGCACCCGCGCTAGCCAGGTCTCAGTCGCCGCGACATCGGTCAGTGCAAGCAATGACGGCAACAAGGCTCCGGCTATGCCTTCGGGAACTTGAGAGCGTTCCATCGGCGGGCGGGATACATGCGGCTTCCGATTCAGGTGCCTCTACGGATGACGGAAAAGTCCCATTACACGAGAGAAAAGACAGCAGCGCGCATCGCCGGCACTTCCTCACTGCCCTTGTTGTTCGTCGCTGGCGGGCGCAAGATACTCTTCGTCGCCGACCTTTTCCAGCCACTCAACCGCCTTGCCGTCAAGCGCTTCCTGAACGGCGATGTGAGTCATCGCCGTCGTAGCGGTAGCGCCGTGCCAATGCTTTTCGCCGGGCGCAATCCACACGATATCGCCTGGTCGGATTGTCATCTTTGGACCACCCGCACTTTGCACCCATCCGCACCCAGCAGTCACGATGAGCAACTGCCCTAAGGGATGCGTGTGCCATGCCGTCCGCGCACCGGGCTCAAAAGTCACGACGCTCACCGTGACGCGGGCAGGTGCGGGAGCAGTGTGGATGGGGTCAATCCGCACCGCTCCTGTAAACCACGCTTCAGGACCTTTGGCGGAAGGTTGGCTGCCCGCGCGTTTGATTTCCATCGCCTCACAGCCTCCTTTCAGCCTACAAAAGTTTGGACGGCTATGCTGTGTTGAAAATGGGGGTTGGTCGGAGGGCGGCTCCCCTGAGCCACCGAAAAACGGCATGAACACCGTAAGGGCGCGTCCCCTACACGCGCCCTCCGAGGCACTGCCCAAAGGAAAATTCAACAACACAGACAACTATCCCACACGCAAGCATTATGACGCGACCCGATTGCGACGAGTGACCTTAAAAGGCACCAACCTTCACTGCAGCAGAAGAACAAGCGGGTGAGGTGCTAATGGCGTCCAAAAACTTGCGAGAGACTTACTTTATCCGCTGCCGTCGGCGCGGTCCGACCTGGCTGAGGTTGAAGGGTTTGAAGCCCAATTGAAAGGCTGGCGATGTGGGTTTGAGGCGAAAGTCAAGTTTTTCTGGAGCGACGAATTGTGGGTCGGCGATGAGGGAGTTTTTGTCCATACCTTTTGCCCGCCATTCATCCCAACTCAAGTTGCCGAACCGAATAGGTCCGCCACCTTCGCGCCAGTAAAGGTTCCGGTCAAACTCAAAATTGAAGTCAATCCCGCCAACAAGCCACTGCTCACTGCGACCAATCACGATGTTGTTTATGAAGCGAAAACGCAGGTGGTTTTCTGGACGCGACGCTTGCAGTTGGTGGTCGCGAGCGTAGGCGAAAATGTTGTTGCGGACAATGTTCTCACGACCGTAATGCTGATGGAAACCGCCATGAGTGGTGTTGTAGACGATGTTGTTTTCGGCAACGATGCCCGTCGAACCCTCGTCAAAGTAAATGCCCCAACCGCCGTAACGCAAACCTGCAATGTCGTGCCACAAGTTGTTGCGAATGACCGTGCCTTCTTGGATGCCGAGTGTGTAGATACCGCCCATGTCGCTCAGAATCGGTCCATCACCATCGCTCTTTTTGCCGATGTGATGCACATGGTTGAACTCAACGATGTTGCCGCCAGCCAATGAGCGTCCATAACCCCAAGTCCAACCGATGCTGATGCCCGTGTAGTAGAAGTCGGCAATCTCGTTGTGAACTATGCGGTTTTTGCCGCTTTGACCGATCCAGATTCCGACGGCACTGTGGAACATTTTTCCGCCGTCAACGATCGTGCAATCGCTGATCTCGTTGCCGTAAGTTTGCTCGGCAGGGTCATCGCGGATAACTGTTTCGCCGATTTTAATTCCTCCCGCCCCTAAATCCCGCAAGGTGCAACCGATGATGCGATTTTCGTGGCAGCCACGGGAAAGTTCCAACCCGTAAGTGCCAACATGCTCAATGGTGCAGTTTTCAAAAACGCAGCGCCTGACGCCTTCGCCGTAAATTGCACCTGGCACTTCCACCGCTGCTTGAGCGAACCCGCCGACATCACGACCGCGCTTACTGGCTTCAGGGAAATACCACTCAGCGTGAGCAAAAGTAACGCCGCGCCAAACGATATGCTCCACCCACTGCCCTGCTTTCGGTTCGCCGACCATGCGGACGAGTTGTGTCAAAACAGGCGCAATAACTTCAGCCGTTTTCATGTTTTCGTTCGGACGAGGCAAGTAGTAAAGGGTGCCCGTGCGTTTGTCCAAAAACCATTCGCCGGGAGCGTCCAAAACTTCAAGGCAATGCTCAAGGTAGTAAGGGTCACCAGTATCCAACCGAAAGACACTGCGTTTGCCGAATCGGACAATGCGCTCTTGATCGTTCAACTCCACGACGGGCAACCGCGACTCCACCCATCGGTTCATGACGACGATTTCGGCATCGGTGGCTGTCGCCCACGCCTGCAAATCATTAGCGGCGAAACGGAAGCGCCATTGCCCTTGGTTCCACGGCGTCTCCTTCGTAACATCCAAAACCTCAGCGACTTGCAAGTAACCTTTATTCGGATGGCGGGCACGAATTGCCCTTTGTCCATTGACCCAAAGTTGACGGAAGAACCATTTGCCCTCGCGGACTTCGGGAATCGTCACCGTCCACACTTTGCGCCCGCTGACGGTCGTTTGCTGCCACCCCGTAAGGCGTCGTCCGCCGCTCAAGATCGGTCGCTCGTTGCGATAAGCCGCAATTGTGACAGGACAGCGCTCCGTGCCCGAATGCTCCGGCGTTATCGTGACAGGCTCGTTCAAAAAGTAAATGCCACCGCGCAGGAAAATCGTGACAGGTCGTTGCAGTGTGCCGCCTTGCTTTTGCTTGAGCCTTTTCGCCGCTTCTAGCGCCCGTTGCAGGGTCGCAAACGGACCGTCGGTTTTGGTGCGGTTGGGCGCAGGCAATGTGCCCGACCACGCATCGTTGCCGTCGGGCGCGACATATAGGTGAACGGCGCGGACTTCACGCGGTGCCCCCATTATCTCCACCCCTGCAAACCCGACGCCCAAACAGGCACCCAATAAACTGACAACCCGCCACATTGGGTCCACTCCTTTCACATTCGTTTGCTACTCAAAGTGTGGCGCCGTTGATGGACCACAAGGACATCAGCGGCTACACCGATACGCGTCGTCGCACCTTTTGCAGCGCCGCTGAACGGTGAATGGGGGGCGAAGGGCACAGTGTTTGGTGGGCGGGGCGGGACTTGAACCCGCACGGCTGAAAGCCACTGGATCCTAAGTCCAGCGCGTCTACCAGTTCCGCCACCCGCCCACCGCAAGCCATCTGTGCAGCCGCCGTTGGGCACCGGATAAAATAGCGCAGCGTTGCTCAAGTGGTCAAGGTCGGTGCCGTGCCCCTTATGGCTTGCGGTTGTTGACATTCGGACGATAATGCGCTAATCATTAACGGCGCCTGTAAGGGTGCCCAGTGCACGGCCCCGTCGTCTAGCCTGGTTCAGGACACCGGCCTCTCAAGCCGGAGGTCGCGGGTTCAAATCCCGCCGGGGCCACCATCACCTCTCAAAATGGATGTCCCTCGCCGGCTTCGTCTTCTCCATCCCATTCCTGAATACATCGGCGTCCGTTTTTTGATGGCGTTACACTTTTGGTGACCACAGTGGAGATGAGGTGATGGCTGTGAGGCGGGTTGCGATGCTGCTAACGCTGATGGTAACAGGAGGGATTGGGATGGCTGGGTTAAAGCCGACGGCTTTGCGATGTGAGTATCGCATCAACCCCTTAGGCATTGATGTCCGCCAACCCCGCCTTTCGTGGGTCGTAGAAGCGACAGACCCCAACGAACGCGGGCAACGCCAGACTGCCTATCAGATCCTCGTCGCCTCTTCCCGCGAAAACTTGGCTAAAGACCTCGGTGACCTTTGGGACACAGGCAAAGTGGCTTCGGCTGAAACGCTTGTCGTTTACGCCGGTAAACCGCTGCGCTCTGAAACGGAATGCTGGTGGAAGGTGCGGGTTTGGGATAAAGATGACAACCCGTCCGCATGGAGTGAGCCCGCCCGTTGGACGATGGGGCTGCTGGAACCTTCCGAGTGGCGGGGCAAGTGGATCGGCTACGATGAACCGGCACCTTGGGAGGAGCGGTGGCTGACTTTTACGGGATGCCGCTGGATTTGGACGACGGAAGGGCAACCCCGCCAACAAAACCCTGCCGGCACACGCTACTTCCGCCGCGTTTTCGGGCTGCCGTCCGACCGCAAAATTACCCGCGCCCGCGTCTTGATGACCGCTGACAACCAGTTTGTGCTCTTCGTCAACGGGACGGAGGTCAGCCGTAGCGACGGGAAGGAGTTGGCTTGGCAGCGCCCGCAAACCGCCGATGTGACGGCGCATTTGCGTTCGGGCACCAATGTGCTGGCGGTCGCCGTCACCAACGAAGGTGGACCCGCCGGCTTGTTGGGCAAACTTGTCGTGGAGTTTGAAAGCGGCGATCCCCTCATTCTCGCCACCGACCGCCAATGGAAGTGGGCGCCCAGCGAGCAAGCCAATTGGCAGCACCCCGACTTTGACGACAGCGGTTGGCAAGACGCCCGGGAAGTCGGCAACTTCGGTGTCCCGCCTTGGGGCTCGGTGAGCCCTCAAGTTGTCTATGTGCCACCCCTCCCCTTCCTGCGCAAAACCTTTACCGTCCATAAGCCCGTCCGGCGGGCGACGGTCTATGTGGCGGCGTTGGGCACTTGCGAGTTGCGCCTGAACGGTCAGCGCGTGACCGATGATTACTTTGTGCCCGGCTGGTCAGATTTCCGCAAGCGGGTTTACTACCGCGCCTATGAGGTCACGCACCTCCTGCGGCAGGGTAAAAATGCCCTCGGGGCAATTTTGCACGACGAATGGTATGCGGGCTATCAAGGCGGATGGGGACAGCGCAACAAGTTCGGGGGAGAACCCCGTTTGCTGGTGCAACTGCACCTTGATTACGCCGATGGCTCGCGCGAGACGGTCGTCAGCGATGAAACCTGGAAGGCAACTTACGGTCCGATCTTGGAAGCCGACAACTACATGGGCGAAACCTACGACGCCCGCCGCGAGTTGCCAGGCTGGGATACCCCCGATTACGACGACCGGCATTGGCATCCCGTCGCTGTCACCGCAACGGTGCCGCTGCAATTGACGGCGCACCCCGGTCCGCCCATCCGCAAGGTGATGGAACTGCCTGCAAAGGCTGTGCGTGAGGTTAAGCCGGGCGTTTTCATCTTTGACTTGGGGCAAAACATGGTCGGCGTCGTGCGGTTGAGAGTGCGCAACGCCGCTTCTGGCACTCAAATCGTTTTGCGCTACGGTGAAGTTCTTGAACCCGATGGGACTTTGCACACTGCCAACCTGCGGGGCGCCCGCGCGACGGACACTTACATTTGCAAGGGCGGCGTTGAGGAAGTGTGGGAGCCGCGCTTCACTTATCATGGCTTCCGCTATGTGGAGGTGACGGGCTACCCTGGCACACCCCCGTTGGACGCCGTCACGGGCATCGTGCTCCATTCCGATGTCTTGATGGTCGGCGAATTTGAGTGCTCCCACCCGCTCGTCAACCGCTTGGTGGAAAATATCCGTTGGGGTTTGCGGGGTAACTACTTTGAAGTCCCGACGGATTGCCCCCAGCGCGATGAGCGACAAGGTTGGACGGGCGACGCCCAAATTTTCGTCCGCACCGCGACTTACTTCGCCGATGTCAGTGCATTCATGACCAAATGGCTGATTGACCTAAACGACGGGCAAAATGACGAGGGCGTTTATCCCCATGTGGCGCCGGCAGTCGGCGGCGGTTACGGTTCGCCTGCATGGAGCGATGCCGGCATCATTGTCCCCTACACTCTTTGGCGAGTTTATGGAGACCCGCAGTTCGTCACCCGCCACTACGACAACATGCGCCGCTACATTGACTACCTCGTCCACAACAGTAAGGATTACTTGCGCCCCGACATCGGTTACGGTGATTGGGTGCCCGCAGGTCCCGCGACGCCCAAAGATGTCATTGCGACGGCTTACTTCGCTTATGTCACTAAGTTGATGGCGGAGATGGCGGAAGCCATCGGACGCCACGACGATGCCGAACAATACCGCCAACTGTTCACTAAGGTGCGTGAGGCATTCATCAAGGCATATGTGCAGCCGGATGGGCGCATTAAAGGCGATACACAAACTTGCTACGCGTTGGCGCTGGACATCGGGTTGCTGCCTGACGCGTTGAAGCCGCAAGCATTGCAGCATCTCATCGCTGACATTGAGCGGCGGGAGGGACATTTGGCGACAGGCTTTGTCGGCACCCGCCCGTTGATGTTGGCGCTCAGCCAGTGCGGGCGCAGCGATGTCGCTTACCGGCTGCTGCTGCAGGAGACTTACCCGTCGTGGCTCTACATGGTGCGGATGGGGGCGACGACGATTTGGGAACGCTGGAACAGCATCTTGCCCGACGGCAGCATCCATGAGCCGGGCATGAACTCGTTTAACCACTACGCCTTCGGGTGCGTCGGCGAGTGGCTCTTCCGATTTGTCGCGGGCATTGATGAACTGGAGCCAGGCTTCAAACGCGTTTTAATCCGCCCGGTGCCCGATGGGCTGGACTTTGTGCAGGCAGACTACCACTCGGTGCGCGGGCGCATCGCTGTGGGATGGCGCAAAGACGGCAGTAAATTCCGCATGCAAGTTACCATCCCCGCAAACACGACGGCGCTGGTGTATGTCCCGACGAAGGATGTGACAACCGTGACTGAAAGCGGTCAGCCCGCCGCCCGATCGGTCGGCGTGCGGTTCGTGCGTATGGAGAACGGTTTCGCCGTTTACGAAGTTGACAGCGGGCGTTACGATTTCGTCAGCGAGCGCTAAACGCCCGGGCTAAAGGAGGGGGCAATGCATGCCCTTGAGCCGTGACGAGGTGCTCCATGTCGCCTTGCTGGCGCGCTTGGAATTGGACGCGGAAGAGATTGAACGCTACACTTGGGAACTCAACCGTATCTTGGAGCACATTGAAAAGTTGAGCGAGTTGGACACAGAAGGCGTGGAACCGACTTCACACGCCGTCCCGCTCGCCAATGTCTTTCGCCCTGACGAACCCGGCACGCCGTTACCCCGTGAGGAAGTGTTGATGAATGCCCCCGACGCTGTAGATGGTTATTTCCGCGTCCCGCGCGTCGTAGAAGAGTCATGACGCCAACGGTATGCGTTTGGGGATGAACGATGCTTTTGCCCGAACGGTTGCGGTCGTGGGGTGCCCGATTGCTGGACTGGCTCTACCCACCCCGCTGCGGGGTTTGTCAACAGTTTTGCGACGGGGCTATTTGCCCAGCCTGTCACGCCCGATGGCAATTCCTTCAACCGCCCTATTGCCGATGGTGCGGTAAACCTTTTGACCCTCAAGCGAAGGCGTCACCCCTGTGCGGGATGTGCCTGCGGGGCACTTATCGGTTTGATGGTGCCCGTTCAGCGGTGCTCTACGAAGGCATCGGCAGAGAGGCTGTCCACGCCCTTAAGTTCCAGCGGAAACCCCGCTTAGCGCGACCGATGGGTGAAGCGATGGCAGAGGTGCTGCAGCGCGCTTTGAGCGGTGAGAACGGATTTTTGCCCCTCCCTTGGCAACGCCCCGATTGCTTAGCGCCCGTCCCCTTGCACACCGAGACACACCGCCGCCGAGGTTACAACCAAGCTGCATTGTTGGCAGAAGTCGTCGGCGAGCATTTGGGCATCCCTGTCGTCCTTGACCTGTTGGTGCAAATACGCCCGATGAAGCCCCAAGCCACTTTAAGCGAACGAGAGCGTTGGGAAAATGTCAAAGGCGCTTTCGCCGTCCCTCACGCCGAACTCGTCAAAGGGCGTGTTGTGGTCGTGGTTGACGATGTCATGACGACAGGGGCGACTTTGCAAGAATGCGCCAAAGTCCTCAAACGCGCTCACGCCCGCTATGTTTACTGCCTAACCTTTGCCCGAACCGTCGCTCTATAGCCTGAACGCCCTACCCTCCTGCTGTGAGGCTGCGCAGCGTTTTTGAGTTGCCGCGTTACCGCGCGGAAACTGAAGCGGTTATGCCCCCAAATTGCGGGTGCGTTATTACCCCACGCCCTTGAAAGGCTACCGCAGTATAGCGCTCGTGGCGGTGTTGACAATTCGCACTCGCGACTGCCCGTTGACGATTTGCTGGAAAGCAATCAAGTTGACGCTGCTGCTGGGCAATGTGGGGTTGACGCAGGGCGCGTAGGGGGGAAACTGATTGGGATTCGCTTGGCGCAATGCAAGGGTTGACCAAACGAGTTGCCCTGTCGCCAAATCAAATGCAAACACATCCTCAACGGCGTTGCGCTTGTTGGGAAAGGGCACCCAGTTGCCACCGTTCATCCGGTAGGCGGTCATCGTGGAATGCAACGCTAACAAGTTCCCGTCACGACTCAACGCTGGTGCGCCGTTGACGCCGTTGGTTTGAAGGGCAATTGATTGGTTGGTCGTGTTATCCACGACATAAACACCTGGCGGTGACGGTTGAGAGGTGGCGGTAAACTGAAACGCCCCTGAGGCGGTGAAAGCGAGGCGTGAACCTGCTAACGATGGCGTAGAGAAAGGCGCGTTGGATTGCGCTATCAATGTCGGCGTCGGCGATTGGACATCAGGGACATACCACAGTTGCCACGCCGTGCCTGTGAACACGGAAAAGGCTAATGCCCGCCCCGTTGCGTCCAGGCTCAACCGCACTTCGGTCAGACGGACAAAAAGTGGTGTGTTACCAGTCGGGTCGGAGGGATCCGGCAAAAACCGTGTTGTCGTGCCACCTACTTTGGCGTCGTCAAACGAACCAGAGTTGTCAGCATCGCGGTCATGGATGTAAATGAGCCAACGCCCAGGAGGCGGTGCCGGAGCAGGCGTGCCGGCTCCGTCGCCTTTGGGGTCGTTTAATGCCCCATCTTGGCTCAGAAATACAACGATGCGCCCTGAACCGCTGATAGCAGGCAACACGGCACCGCTGCTTGGCGTCGGCGCGCCATCGCGGATGTTATCGTTGTCAGTGTCCGTCCATCCCTTGTAACTGATAAGGCGCGGAGCCGCATTGGGGTCAGTCATGTCTTTGACATAGACTTGGGCGGTCGGAGGGTTTGTCGTCGTGTCCGCTTGGTAGAACACCAACCATCGCCCGTCAGCGCTAACTTGCGGACGCCCAGCGTTGCTGACGGCGACAAAGGTGTTGGGGTTGGCGCTATCAAAAGCGCGCAGCCCTATATTGGGCGTCGGCAAAACGCTGACCGGAAACAAAACCGACGGTTGGAACATATCGGTGCGCCGCGGGTCATATAACTCCTGCCAAGTCACGACACCGTTGTCGGCTAACCACGGCAAAAGTTCGTTGGTGACGATGGGCGCCTGTCCGAATGTCCCGAGAGTTACCACAGTGACAGTGAGCAGTATCGTCCAACAAGGTAAAAAACGCATCGTCAGCGCACCTCCTTTAATGTCGTTTGGGACCGTTCCCCCCATCCGAACCTCCGTCGCTCTCAAGGAGCGACGCTGACGGATAGACTTCCACTTTCCCCTGTCGCTCTGCCCACTCCTGTCCGCGAGGGCAACGCCACCGTTCTCCACTTCACGGTAACGGCACGGTCGCAAGGTAAATGTCCCAAAGCCCGTTAGCGTCGTTTTGGTCAAAAGGCACAAGGCTTTGGAAAACGACAACCACCGAGCGATTGCCCTGCGCGCCCGTTTGCACGAAACTGACTGTAGGCAGCAAATTCGCCCCGAAGGGCAGACGGTATTGAAGGGGGTTGGTGCTGACGAGTTGCAGGGACACCGGCAGCCCGCGCTGCTTGTCCTGCACCTGTTGGTCCGTCCATTCCGTGAGTCGCCACAATCGCACACGGTTGGGAGCGTAGGGGCTATTGGGGTCGTTGTCGTTCCAGTTGCCGAAGTCAAAGCGGGCAAGGAAAATGTGGGGAACGCCCTTGTAGGCTTTCAGGCGGTCATTGGGCTGCGGGGGGTTACTGGGTTCTAACACCAAATCATTGCGCGCCAAAGTTAAGTCAACCAAGTCACTTGACCATGAATGGAAAGCAACATAAACGACATTGGAATTGTTGGGGTCAACCGCAACAGAGGCTGCCCCCCACCAATCGCTGTAACCGTAACCAACGGTGCCGTCCATTGCGCCCGGTTGGGGCGGTATAGGTTGGCGATTGGCGTCCAGCGTCACGAGGCTCAGCCGCAGTTCTCGCACACTGGCTAACGGTTGCCCTGTTGCGGGATCAAACAGTTGCCGCACGACTAGCTCCGCCGGTGCGCGCAAGTAAGGTGGCGGTGGCGTTTCGTTAGTCGGGTTGGTCAGTTGCAAATAAGCCAAGTAAGTGCCGTCGTCGCTTAGCGATGGGGCGAACGCACTAACTGGATTGCCGCTGATGTCACGAAGGACATCTCCCGACCCTGTTTGCCAATCGCGGACAAAGATGCGCCAGTCCTCAGGGTTGTTGGAATCGGGTGTGGCGAACGCGATGCGGCGACCGTTAGCGGCAACGCTAACCGAACCCACTACAAGATAGTTGCCATTGTTGTCTACGCTGGCGATCAAGGTGCGGGTGCCGCCGATACCCGCTTCGTCGTAAACACCGTTACCGTCCGCATCGCGGTCGTGGACGAAGACGAGCCAACCTTCGGGGGGATTACTCACCGTGTCTGCTACCCCGTTGCCGTCAGCATCCACGATGTTCAGGGATTGCGGTGACTGCGCCAAGAACACGACGACACGCCCGTCAGCGCTGACAGCGACGGGGATACAATTGCCCGAACTGGCTTCGTAAGTGTCGCGGACACCGTCGCCGTCAGAGTCGCGCCACAGCACGCTGATAGGCACGATGCGGTTTTGCAAACGGTCAAGCACATAGATTTGCTGTTTGCTGTTAGTGGCGGTGAGACCGCCGTAAGGTTGGTCGGAAGCGAAAGCGATATAGTGGCTGTCAGCGCTAACGACGGGATGCAACCCCAAGAGAGGTTGTGTCGTGCCCGGAACCGCCACAAATGCGGATTGCCATTGATTGGCGTTGGCGTTAAAGACAGCCTCCCAGATTTGCGCCGCGCCACCGCTGCCGACTTGGAAAACAGCGCGGGTGCCGTCGGCAGTGACTGACGGGAAACGACTATCCACAAAAGCGTTGTTGATGCGGATAGGTTGCGGCGTTCCACCAGACGCATCAAAGGAGAGCCAGCGAACGGTCAAGTTTTGCGCCTGCGTGACCGCCACCGTCATTGCCAGCGTCAAAACGGTCAGCCACTGACGCATGATTGGTCACCCCGTTCAAGTGCGGTTGTGGCGTCAATCGGCGCCCACTTGCTGTTGCAGCACCGCCACATAGCCGCGCGGCAAGGTCAAGCCGGGCACGACCGGCGAGCGATAGGCACTTGGCAGCGGACTTGGCTGTCGCACATCAATCACCCCTTGTGGCGGGGCAGCGCGCCACGCCCACAGCCACGCCGAGGCAAACAGCGCGCGAGGCACCTCAACGAAGACAGGGGCAATAGGGCGTTGCAGGTCTAAAAGGTCACCAAGTTTGGTCCTGTTGTTTTGTGGGTCATCAACGAGGTCGGCTTGGTAAGGCAGAGCAGCTTTGTCCACGCCCAGTTCCCACGCGAAACGCAAGGCACCGTCCTTGGCGGGTTTGAAGGGGTCATTGGCGGAAACGGCGTTCTGTGCTGCCAACCGCCACAGCACTGTTTGAGGTGTCACCCGCATGATAAGTTGCCCCGCAACGAGAGGTACCGATTGCGCCAACAACTGCGCCCTAATCGCTTGAGGCAAAGTTAGGCTGGGGTCAGTTGGGTCAAGGAAGGGTGTCCAGCGGACGCTGTTGTGGCGCAGATAGTAAAGTGACCAAAGGCGTTGCCACCGGCGAAAGTTATCCCGCCATTGCTGTTGTGCGCTGGCGATCAACTGCTGCCATGAGGGATGAGCGGTCGGGTCAAAGTAAGGCGGTGGGACGATGCCGATGGTGCCGTTTTCAGCGAGAACGGTTTGGGCAAGGACAAAGAAGGGAGCACCGAGCGGGTTTTGCTGCGTCGGTGCGAGAACAGGTTGCCAAATCGGTCGGGGAAGTCCGTTTTCGTCGTAGAGCGCCAACTTGATGCCCGCCAGTTCGTAAGGCACAGGTGACCGCCCTTGCGGGATGACTTGACCGGCAACGGGGCTGGTGACGACGACGCAGAGGCGCTGAAGGGCTAAGCGAAGGTCATTGGGTGTTACTTGATTGTCGCCGTCTCGGTCCACAAAAAGCCCTGGAATTGTCGGGGGAATGGGAATGTCCAAGATGCCCCACTCTTTCCAAGTCGTTTGGTCGTTGGGGTCAACGGGTCTGCCGTCACCGTGATACCAATGGGAAGCGACGGGGAAGGTACGCATCGGCTCTGCGGGACCATAAAGACGCGCGATCGGTTCGTTGGGGTCAATTGTGCCGTCACCGTTTTCATCAAAACCGATATCCACCTGCAAGTTCGTCCAGGGGTTGGGGACAACGCTGTTGGTGTCGTCGGCGTGCCAGCCCCGATGGAGCAGGACGAGCCGCAGCGTCCACTGTCCGTTTCGCAGCCGCGTGAAGTTACGCACCAAATCGTCGCTGAGGGGCATCTGAGACGACACTGCTAACTTGTAAGTGACTGAAGGGCTTCTGCCGCTTTGCGGGTCTGCAGGGTCTACGACCCTATCGGTGTTGTCGTCTGCCGGTCTCGGGAATCGCGTTGCGCCCACAGCCCCTGTCGTCAAATCAGCGAACAACGGCAGCGCCGAGTTGGGCTGCGGGTTGTTGGGCAACAAGTAGTGCTCACCTCGCACCTGCGTTTGAGGGTCAAAGATTTGAGTGATGTGGAACTGCGGCACGAGAAGGGCGCGCCCTGTGAAGGGGTTCAAACCATCCAGAGCAGGTATAGGTGTTCGGGCGGCGGCGAAGTTAAGGCAGACATTGCGTCTCGCCAACAGTTCAACGGTGGCGTTGGCGGTGACGGGATGAAGCGGTCCTTCCACATAAAGGGTTTCGCGCGTCGCAATTTTGACACTGACGGCGACTTGCCCGCTGACACGGATGTTGCCTTCCGCCAACAGGATGATTTGGGGCACATGGGGTGCGTTTACAGAGGGCAAACCGATCTGTGGCGATTGCAAGGTTTGCAAGACGGTTTGGGGAGGGTTGTCATCCACTCGACCGTTGCCATCGTCGTCGCGAAAGTTGATGGGGTCGGTGCCCGGCTCAATTTTCACCGGATCAACGAAGACGAGCCGCATCCTGTCGTCGGTCGGCGTAGCGGCGTCGTCTGTCAAAGGTGCACCGCTCGGGTCGCGGAACGGTCGGCGGTCGTGGCGAATCAGCCAAGTGCGCTGCAGGACAACAGTGGGATCGCTGGTCGGAACGACTTCAAACCGCACTTCCACGCCGGGCGGGACATAGAGGTGCGGAGCGGCAACGCGTTTGTCGTAAGTTACCGCCAACTCCATAGTGTTACGCTCCACCCCTTGGTTAACGGCATCCACTTGCAACCAACCGCTATCCGTCTGTTGGCGCCGGGGGGCTAACTGCGATTGGTTGTTGATGACGACCACTTGTGGCGGCTTCACATTCCAGTCATACACTTGCGCCAACTCAGGACGGTAAGTGCCGGCGTTGTCCTCAAACGCATCGGGGATGCCGTCTCCATCGCTGTCCCCAGTGACATCGGCGGGGGCTGCGGCAACAAATTGTTCGTCGGCAGTGTTGTCAATGTAGATGCCCCGAAAGGCGAGAAGGCGAGCGGGGTCAGAAGGGTTGTTGGGGTCAAAGTTGTTAACGACATAAAAGCCAAAAGTCGGCGACTGAGGGTTAGTGTCAACAGCCAGCGGTTGATCAGGTCCAGGCACACGATAGTAGCCGTAGCGGGAAGCGGGCAAATTGGCGTCGCGCGTCTGGGCGTAGAACAAGGGCAAGTTGAGCGACGGCGGAGTGCGGGGAGCGATGCGACGCGGGAAATTGAAGACCCAACGAACAGGTAACAAACCACCGATGCGTTCCCAACCGTCCATGTAGCGGGGGAGTCCCCCAATTGGGAAAAAGACGAAGCCGCTGCCCGGCGGCGTGCCGGCGTTGGATGGCTGAGCCGCACCTTGAAATTGGTCTTGCTGGTCGTAAACGAGCACCTGCGTCGGCGGGTTAATGTCGGTCGGAGTGTAGTGACTAATTGTGCGCGCCACTTCCAAGACGGTTTGCGTGGCGGCAAAGAAGTCGGTCATTTGTAAAGCATTCGTGCCATACCAGAGCAGGTCGCTGTTGACGCGGATGGTGCTGGTGAAATTTGTCAGACGGTCCCAAATAGGCAAGCGCCCTGCCCCCAACCAAGTGCGCAACCGCAGCCATTGCAACCGCTGCGGGTCACTTGAGGGTAAAGCGATCGGCTGTAACGGGTCGCGCTCGGCGTTGACCCAAAAGTTTTGCGCCAGTTGCCAGTTAACGGCTTGCCCCAAGTTCACATGAAAGACATCGGGAACACCGTCGTTATTGGCGTCTGTCTGGATCAGAAGGGGGTCTCTCTCATCGCCGTTCGCCGTCACCCAAATCCAATCAGCGGGGATAGGCTTATAGCCGATGAGACGACGGTAGACAGGTGAATTGGGGCGGGGGCGACCGATACTGATGACCTTGAGGACTTGTTCAGCGGGCTTGTATTTGACCTTCAGCAGGAAGGCGCCAGAACCGGCGACATTGCCCAGCAAGTCCACGACTTGGCGGGCGGCGTATTTGCCATACCAGTCGTTGTCACTGTCGGGGCGGTCCCATCCTTGCATGCGTTCAAAGTCGTCAAATTCCACCATCACGGACGGACGCCAGTCGGCGCCGTTCTCACTGAGTTGGGCATCAGCAAACGCCAGCCCGGCTTGCGCCAGCGCGAGGGCTTCCATCTCTTCCCGCGAGCGCTGGGACAAATTCAGGGAACCTTGCACGAACAAGAGGAACCCTGCGCCGACAGCGGCGACGATGAACATAATCAGTGTCGCCAACAGCACGGCTTGACCGCGACGCAACCGATGGGCGAAGCGTAATGCGTAAACAGGCTGCGGCATCGCGCTATTACCCCTCACGCCGTTAGGCATTATGCCTTCACGGGACATTGGGCAACACCACCTTGATGCGACGGCGGATGGAAATGGAAGGCACATCGGTCGTGTTCGGCAAAGTTGCGCGTGCGCCGGGTGTCGGTTTGCGCAAGGTCAGTTCAATGACGACGGCACGCGGGCGTGCCATTGGGCGGTTGGGGGATGGCACCCCTTCGCGCTCCACGGTGAAGCGCAAGTCAGCGACATCCACATCGGGCGGTGTCAAAGCGATGTGGCTGATCAGGCGCGAGGACGGCAGCAGGGAAAAATCTTCCAAAGCCCAACCGTCGCGGACCAACCAGCGCCCTGTCCAGCGGTTTTGCACCATTTCGGGTTGCGGTTCCATCGTGGGGTCTGGCTGCCAATGCGCGCGGAAAATCTGACGCCGGTTGGCAGGCTGGCTCGTGTCCATAAACTGATAGGGCTGACCGGGATCAACGCGACGGACATAGTAGGTCAAAACGCTGTAATAGGACGGCGCTGCCGTGACATTGGGTGGCGCCGTAATGCGGTCGTCACGGACAGCACGGACGACGAAATCTATGCGGGACAGCGTGTCGTCGTCAGGCATTGCTTGCGGGTCACTGGGGTCGTCCACGAATTGGTTAGCCGTGCTGTCCCAACGCAACCGGTCTTGATCGTCCAAAAGGTTAAGGGGTTCACCCGCACGGTGGAGGATTCGCCGCCCTGATGGATAGGAGTAATTGTGGTCTTCGGCGTGGACGCGCGCCTGAGGGAGAATGTCCACGGCTTGTATCAGTTCCCGCACCATGATTTCCAGCGCGTAATCGGCGGCGTTTTGCAGTTCCGCCATAGTGCGCCCGCGACGGGCATTATCAAACGCCGTCGTCATCGGGACGAAAAGAAGGGTAAAGAGAACGGAGAGGATGGCAACGGCGACGAGCATCTCCGTCAGCGTGAAAGCACGGGGCGCACCGCCAATCCCCCTGCGATGGCGGCATGTTTTTTCAACCCACTGCCGCGTCTGCGGTGTAGCCCGACAATTTAAAGCCGTCATTGAAAGGTCCACCTCCTTTCACGGGTCGTTAGGGCGGCGCTGCCAATTGAACGAAGGGGCACGCATCTGCTGAATGCGCACGGAACCGTCCCAATACAAGACCGCATCGGCAGGTTCGCCGCCTTTGGTGTAGTTGGGCGTCGTTGTGTTGGGCATGAACCGATGATGGACACACCAAGTCACGACCGTATCGTCAGCGGGAAAAGTCGGATTGGGGAAATAAGGCTTCGTGTTGACGATGCCCAGTTGCCGAAATTTGTTGGGGTCGGTGCACTGAGTCAAAAAATTGGCGTTGGAAGGGTGACACGCATCCCCCACCGGGAAACGGGCAATAGCGTAGGTCGGGACACCTTGCGGGCACTGCTGGACTTGCGTAAAGGGCGGTGTGGGCGGAACGAAGTCAAGACCCGTGTCGCACCCTTGATAGGAGCTATAGGGACCTTGCGAGAAAGGTTGCCCTGCCGCAGAGCGCGGGTCGGCGGGGCACAGCAACATGGTGTGGGTGCGTAGGTAACCGCCGACGCTGACTAACCCTTGCGGGGATGCCGCCTCAGTAGGCAGAAGAGCCAATAACCCGCCGACTCGGGCGTCCACCGGGTCGTTGGGCGGTCCTTCGTCAAATTGCCCGTTTTTGTCGTTGTCCAGGCTGTCGTAGGGCGAGGCAGGGAAGCCCTCCCAGTCCAGCATGTAAAGGCGTAAGGCGCGGTGCACCATGCGCAACCGATTTTGGCACTCAAACACCTTCCGCTGCTCTTGCGAGGGGCGGTAGAAGGCGACCAACAAACCCATCAGAATGGCAAGGATAGCGAGCACCGTCAGCAGTTCAATGAGCGTAAAAGCAAGGGTGTGCGCCGAAGCACCAACGCGACATCTGCACCCGATGTTCTGTGCCATCACTCTCTTCGCGTATCGTTTAGCCATCGCCTTTCACGCTCCTTTACGGTTGTCGCCGCACGAAGTGGGGCAACGGGGTAATAGCGAGCAGTTCCACATAGTCCGATTTCGTTTTGGGGGGCGATTGTGTCCACATGGAGCCACCAGAGAGGCGCACCAACAAAGAAGCGCCCATCGCCCGTTCTATGAGCGCCGGCTGGCGACTCAGCGTCACCGTTCCGTCAGCCGCGATCGGTTTCGTCTCTGTGAGCCTTTCGCCGCTCGCTGTGCGGTAGCGGACATGCACATTCAAGCCCGCCAAAACCGGAAGAAATTGCAGCACATTGTTGTTGACACCAAACCACCGCAGGCGCTCAAAGGGAAACGCGTCAAGCACACGCTGGTCAGATTGTGTAAACGGTTGGAAATCGGTGGGCGGTTTGACGACTTGGAAGAACCAACTCTCGTCTACGGGTGTGGTGGGGTCGTCCCCTGCCCGATAGGCAACCTTTAACAGCGTGCCCGCAGGCACCGGAAACAACAGCAATCCTTCCTGCGGTAGGCTGTTGGGCGGCGCGTTAGGGGCTACGGGTGCAGGTGTTACGGGCGTTCCGAATTGACCTTGCGCCGCTGTAAAGAGCACCGCTTCGACGATCGGACCGCCTGCGGCGTTAACTGGTATCCCCCCTATCGTCGTTTGGAGCACGCTGGCAGTTGTTTGCATGGTAAGGTTCATCCGTTGGCGCAAAAGGGGGTCGGGATCAAAGGTCGCCCCAGCTTCTACAACCCAATGCCCGGTGCCTGCAGGTCCGTCAATGCAATAATCCACGCGTAAGGCACCCAACCGAGGGTCTGCCGGACTCCAACCGCGCGGACGGGGCATTGGGTCGCTGAACGCGAGCACACCGGGAGGAATGAATTGAAATTCGTCCGATTCAAAAGGTGCGCCGTCGTCAGGCATGATCGGAAACTCTTCGGTAATTTCCAACACGCTGCGGGCATCCTCGCGCAAGGTCAATTGCCCTACCGTGTCGTCTACCAGATACAGTTCGCGCACGACAGGAGAATCGCGTTCAAGAGGCGTCGCCCCATTTTGCCGTAAGTAAGTGACCCGCAAGACGCGCTGCCCCGTTCGGCGTGAAACGCCTGCCGCTAAGTAAATGGTGTCGGGTTGTGTCGGGTCAAAGTAAAACTCAAAATCCTGCAGGTCAGCGGAATTCACCTGACCGTCGCCGTTGCGGTCTTGCGCGGAGAAGCGATAGCGCACCTCCCGGTAAACCCAAACGATGTCTTGCGCGTTGACTTGACCGTCGTGGTTGATGTCGGCTACGCCCACGAAAACCGGCAAAAATTGCAAAAGGGCTCTCCACGCATCAGCCTGTCCATCTCCGTTCAAGTCAACGGCTACTAACCCGATGCGCTTATTCGGGTCGCCGAGGGGCAGCCCGTCGTCTATCGGTTCGCCCCAGACAAAGTTGTAGGCGCGGCGGACATCTTGCAGCATGGCGGGTTCCAGTAGCATGGGCGCGTTCGGCAACCGGCTGGGGTCAAAGGGCACGATGGCAAAGGGCATTTTGGCGGGCTCGGCAAGGTAATCAGTAATGGCTTCGTGCGCCAATTGGGTCGCCAGTTGGCGCACACCCGACCGACGGATAATGTCCTGCCCGCGCGGAAACAAGGTCACCATCGCCCAGATGCCAACCGACAAGATGGCGATGGCTGTGATAACTTCTATGATGCTGATGCCCCGTTGTCGCCAGCGGGTGCCGCACTTGACAAGCATTGACTTTATCGCCTCCGTGCCAATGTTATGCCACAGTTTTTGATTGACTTTACAACACCATTGACAGCTGCCGCATTTTGTTGTGTCGTCTGCTCCCTTGACTGTCAGGGTCCGACGCCGCGTCGCAGGCAGGTGTTAAAATCCGTCCGTCCCCAATTCTATGCCACTGCCTGCAGGAGGCGAGAGAGCATGCAATGCGCAGAGGTGCGGCACATCGCCGAAACCGCTTTAACGCCCAACTATGCTCGGTTGCCCGTCGCCTTTGTGCGGGGCTACGGGACGCGCTTGTGGGACACGGAAGGCAAGGAGTATCTGGACTTTTTGGCAGGCATTGCCGTGTGCGGGTTGGGTCATTGCCATCCCAAGCTGGTCGCCGCCTTGCAGCATCAGGCAGCAACCCTTTGGCACACCAGCAACCTGTTCCACAACCCGCTGCAAGCCCGGCTGGCGAAGCGCTTGAGCGACCTGAGCGGGGGTTACCGCTGCTTTTTCTGCAACAGCGGCGCGGAAGCGAACGAAGCGGCGCTGAAGTTGGCGCGGAAGGTCGGGCAGGAAAAGTTGGGCGGCAAATGGGAGTTCGTCGCAGCGACGGACAGTTTTCACGGACGGACTTTCGGGGCGCTGTCAGTGACGGGACAGCCCAAATACCATCATGGGTTTGAGCCACTGGTGCCGGGCGTGCGGTTCGTGCCCTTCGGCGACTTTCACGCCCTCCAAAGCGCCATCACTGACCAAACTTGCGCCGTCGTCCTTGAGCCCATTCAGGGCGAAAGCGGGGTAAAAGTGCCGCCTGACGATTACTTGCCCCAAGTGGCGCAATTGTGTCGGGAGCGGGGCGTGTTGCTCATCTTGGACGAAGTACAAACGGGGATGGGACGGACAGGCAAGTTGTTCGCCTTCCAGCACTACGGGGTTCAGCCAGACATCTTCACGCTGGCAAAAAGCATCGCAGGTGGGTTCCCGATGGGCGCGATGTTGGCGCAACCCGCATGGGCGGAAGTGTTTCAGCCAGGCACGCACGCGTCCACTTTTGGCGGCAACTATCTGGCTTGTGCGGCGGCGCTGGCAGTGTTGGATGTGCTGGACGAGGAAAATTTGCTGGACAACGCACGACGAATGGGTGATTACTTGATGGCGCATCTGCGGCAACTGAAAGCACCCATCAAGGAAGTGCGGGGCAAGGGGTTGATGGTGGCGGTGGAGTTCACCGAGCCTATCGCTCCGAAGGTGCGCGATGCCTGTTTGACGGCTGAGCCCATTGGCTTAGTGGTCAACGCCGTCGGTGACCATATCCTGCGCTTTTTGCCCCCGCTGACGGTCACCGCTGACGAGATTGACCAAGCCGTCACCGTCCTGCAGCGCGCCATCGCCGCCGTCCGAGCGTGATCGCCGTCCGTCAAGGCACTGCGTCTAAAGCAAACGGCAGCGCTGCCTGAACGAGGGAACACTTTTCACGGAGGTGTATCTGCGATGGTGCAACGCTGGGTGACGGTCGGCGTGCTGATGGCAGCATTGTTGGTGCCGGCAATGGCACAACCGCCAGCGGGACGACCAGGCGGACGGTTCGGGATGGGCGGTCCGATGCTCATGGTCGGCTTGTTGCGCAACCCGCAAGTGCAACAGGAGTTGAAACTCACCGACCAGCAACGGCAGCAACTGGAGCAACTGGGCGAAAAATGGCGGGAAACGATGCGAGGCTTGCGTGACCTGCCCCCTGAAGAGCGTCGTCAGAAATTTCAAGCCATGCAGGGCGAAGTGGAAAAGCAACTGGCGACCGTCCTCAACGAGCAACAGATGAAACGGCTGCGCCAAATCGCTTTGCAAGTGGAAGGTTACACCGCACTGGAGCGCCCTGACATTGCCAAGCAAATCGGTGTGACCGAAGAGCAGCAACGCAAAATCCGCGACATCCTGCGACAGGCAGCGGAAAAGCGGCGGGCAGTTTTCCAGCAAGGACAGGGTGACCGCCAAGCCGCCTTCCAAAAGATGCAGGAAATCCGCCGCTGGGTGGACAGTGAGATTGAAAAGTTGCTGACCGCCGAGCAAAAGAAGAAGTGGCAAGAGTTGGTCGGACCGCCCTTCAAGTTTGAAGGCGGCTTTGGCGGCGCCCGCTTGGGCAACCGCCAACAACGCTCCCGCATTTGACCGTGACTGACTGACATCCGCATCACTGCCGACGGGCGCATCGTTCCGATGCGCCCGTCGGTTTTTTTCGTTAAGGTGCAATATGCTCGCACGCACCCGCTTCAAGTGCCTTATTTTGCACCCGAATACCTGCCCGCAACCGCTCTACAAATTGAATTGGGGAAACTAACTGGGGTGGCAACTGGTCGCGGGTCAATGGCAACCGCTCTATCGGTTCGCCCGTGAGCAAGTGAACGACCGTCGCCCCTGCTTCCTTTGCGATGACCCATCCCGCAGCGATGTCCCAAACACGGTTGTCTGTCAGCACGCCGCCGACGAACGAGCCCTTGGCGACGAAGGTGAAACACGCCACGGCTGTCCCCAAACTCCGCACTTTGCAGGGAAGTTCCACCCGCATCCGTTTGATGCTCAGCGTGCTCAAGCCCAACAAATCGTCGCGCCGCAGCACATCATCGGTGCGGGCGTGAATGTGCCGCCCGTTGAGCCATGCGCCTTTGCCCTGCTGCGCCGCATAAAGTTCACCGAAGGCGGGATAGTAAACGACGCCCATCACTGGAATGCCTTGTTCCATCAACCCGACGCACACCGCCCAAATGGGCACACCCGCCACGAAATTCGCCGTCCCGTCAATCGGGTCAACGACCCACGCCACTTCAGTGCGAACGCCTCGCTCCACTTCCTCGCCCAACACTTCCACACCGGGAAACGCGCGCGCCAGTTGCTCCCGCAGAAAGGCTTCCACCGCTTTGTCCGCTTCGGTCACAAACGAGTGGTCAGGTTTCTCCGACGGGATGACCCGCCCATAGTAGGTGAGTGCCAATTCACCCGCGCGGCGAACGATGCCTGTCAGCGCTTCAAGGTCAGTCACCGTCAACACCTCCGTTCATTGTCGGCGCATTACAAGGATGGCAGCGGGCAAATCGCCGTGCAGGACTTCATAACGCTGGGTAACTGTCAAGCCGACGACGGGCGCCATCGTTTCCAGCCATTCGGGGTGATGGGTGATGACGACCAGCCGCCCGTCATCGCTGAGCACGGCGTCAGCACCCGCCATTAGTTGCCGATGGGCTTCACGGGCGCGTTGCGGTGACCCACTGCGCACCCCAAAGGGTGGGTTGGTGACGATGACCTGCACGCTGCCCTTCACAAATACTTGGGGCAAATCGGCGACATCCAATACTCGCCATTGCGTCGTATCAGTGACGAGCGCCCGCTCCGCGTTTTGTTGGGCGCCGCGCAAATGCTTAGGCGAAATGTCCGAGCCAAACAGTTTCGCCTGCACCGTCCAATCGGCAACGGTGTCCCACTGCAGCATCAGGTCGTCAAAGTTGACGCCCGCAAAACGGGGCAAAGTGTGGAAAGCGAACGACGCCTTGCGGAAAAACCCGACAGGCACTCGGCGGGCAAGCAACGCCGCCTCAATCACAATCGTCCCGCTCCCGCACATCGGGTCAACCAGTTGTTCTTCGGGGCGCCACTCCGACGCCAACACCATCGCCGCCGCCAGCACGGCGTTGATGGCAGCGGGATGGTCGTAAACGCGATAGTTGCGCCGATGCAACGCCTCCTCACCGACGAAATCAATCCCGACGACGCACCGTTCGCCTGTCACATCCACGCGCACTGAGACATCGGGACGGGTTAATCGCACCCGTTGGCGATGCCTCGTTTGCGCCATAACGCGGTCAATAACCGCCTGCCCACCGATGCGCTCGATGTCGGGCGATTGGTAAGCGTGACGCCCGTTGCGCGTGGAGCGGACGCAAAAAGTCGCTTCTGGCGGCAGCCATTCCGTCCAGTCCACGCTCTTGACGAGTTCATAGATGTCCTGCAACCCGTCCTGCGTGCGACGGACTTCCCCTTCCGCCAAGACGAGCATGCCCCGAAAAATCGTCCGCGCCCGATAGCACGCTTGCGCGAGGGCAAGCGGGTCATCCACAAAGCCCCACACCCACCCTTCTAACCCGAACAGGCGGGGGTGGGCATCAACGCCTAACCCTCGCAACTCGCGGACAACGAGGTCCTCAACGCCGCGCGGCGTCGTGAACAGCCCTTTGACCATGGGCATATCACCGTCTTTAGAAGCATGTCCTTGCACATCACCATCCGAAGTTTGTAGGCAGGCAAACACCTGAACACCGATAAAATTGTGACGGCATAAAACAGGAAGCGGGGGATCACGATGCCGAAGACGCTGGCGATGGTGTTTGCCTTTTTGTTCGGGGCAGCCGTCGGCAGTTTCGTCAATGTCTGTATCTACCGGTTGCCCCGTCGGTTGTCCATTGTCCGCCCGCCGTCCCATTGCCCGCACTGTGGAACTTTCTTGCGTGTCGCCGACTTAGTTCCACTGCTCAGTTACCTTTGGCTGGTGGGTAAGTGCCGTTACTGCAAGACGCCCATCAGCCCCCGCTATTTCGTCGTAGAACTGACGACGGCGTTGCTTTTCATCGCTGCCGTCGCCCGCTACGATGTCAGTATTTATGCCGCGTTGGTGGCGTCGGCATTAGCAGCGTTGCTCATCATCGCCGCAGTGGACTGGGAATTTTTTCTCGTGCCCGATGAAGCCATTTGGGTGTTGGCATTTCTGGGCATCGTCAAAAGTTTTCTTGCCGATACGCCATCGCAAATGGTGCAATCCAGTGTGGCAGGCGCCGTCGTCGGGGCAAGCGTGATCTGGCTCATCGGGACATTGGGGCGCTGGATGTTTCGGCGCGAAGCAATGGGCTTTGGCGATGTCAAAATTGCAGCCGCCGTCGGGACGCATTTAGGGCTCACTTGGACTTTGCTGCCCTTCTTTTTGCTCAGTGTCTTCATCGGTGCACTCTTGGGCGTCGCGATGGGAATTGTCCAACGACGAGGGCTAACGGGTTACATGCCGTTTGGACCCGCGTTGGCGGTCGCTGCGGGCATCGTGTTGCTCTATCCCCGCGAAGTCACTGAGTTGGCGTTGCGCCTCTATGGCTTGCGCTAAACGAAGGGAGCGAACGACATGGCATCTGTGTCAGGCCGGCATGACCTTTTCGCTCACGGCTACCATTGGGTTGCGGATGAAAGCGAAGCCGCCGAACAAATTGAGTTTGCGCGACGGTTGCTGTATTTACCCGTCGGGGCATCGGTGCTCATGCCCTTTTGCGGGGCAGGTTGGCACGCCCATGAGTTGGCGATGTGGGGCTACCAAGTCGTCGGCGTCGACCCTTGCTTAGACTTGGTGCGCGTCGCCCGCGCCCACAACGAAAAGGCTGGCGTCACCGCCTACTTCAGCGTCAGCCCCATCACGACCCTGCCTTTTGACGATGCGACTTTTGACGCCGCGATGATTTTGGGCAACCGTTTCGGACTGACAGGGAACGAACGCGAAGACGCGCAATTGCTCGCAGAGTTGTCCCGCATCCTCAAACCTGAGGGTCGGCTTGTCGCCGAGTTGCCCCATCGGGACGGCATCGTGCGTCACTGGCAGGAACGCGATTGGGAGCGCTTAACCGACGACGCTATTTGCTTCATCACGCGCGAATGGGACGCGCTGACGGGGCGCGTGCTAGAAGAGTGGACGGTGCATCGCCCTGATCAATCTCCATGGCAGTTTGCCTTCACCTACCGCGTTTACACGCCGACGGAGTTTGCGTCGTTGCTGAGCGCCAACGGGTTTCAACTGACCAACGCCTTCGGGACATTTCTCGGGGCAGATTTGCGCTTACACCATCCCCGCATGCTCATCCAAGCCGTCCGCCAGCGTTAACCGTTGCGATGAAAAGCGCCATTCCGATACAGGCGTTATATTTTTGCTGATGAAACCGACCTTCACTCACCGACCGCAAAGGGGTAAGGGAACATGCCTAAGTATTTGGCAGTTTACGCGACAGCGTGTTTGACGCGTCGGCAGTTGCAGGAATTGGTGGCGACGCTAATGCAACCGGGCGAAGTGCGGTGTGAAAAAGCCTACGCCGGCATCGTGGCGGGGGTCTTGGTCTGCCTCTTCAACGCCCCAAGCCGTGAGTCCTTAGATGAATTTCAAAAACAGCACGGCATGGTGCCCGAACACCTTTGGCGCATTGATCTGGAGAGTCAGGACGGCGAATTGGTTTCCGTGTAAAAGCAGCGGTCAGGGGGCTCCGTTCGCTACGGCAAAAAGCTACGGCAAAAAGTTGTAGGCAGGGCGTTTTTGCCAGCAACCCCACAGCGACCAAATGCTGCCTACCAGGTAATCGCCGATGACCAAGCCGATGAAAAAGGGCGTCGCTCGCCGATGCATCGCTAACCCGCCCCAACGGATGATGGATGCCTTCAACAGCCATGCCACCGATAGCGAGACCCAAAACAGGTTCATGCTCCAACTCCCTGAGACGACAAAACCTGCGGGGTGGAGCGGGAAGTTGAAACGGTTGTGCAAAGTTGACAGAAACACCGTTTGAGCACCGCCCCAGAGGATGGCAAAAAGCGATGCCCAACCAAAATTTGTCGGTGAAAAGCGGTAAGTGTCCAGTTGCCGAAAAACTTCCATCCCATACCAAGGTCGCCCACCAAATTGAAAGGACGCCCTCAACAGCGCCCAAACACCAAATCCGTAACCGAGCAACCAACCGAGCACGCTTGCCCTTGTGGCAACTTTCGGTTCACTCTTCTCCGAATTTGGTGCTCTTTGCTCCATGTTTCGTAACTGCCTTTCCAGCCACATGCCTTCCAACATGTGTGGCATTGGGTGACCTCGGTAGGCGCGGTTGAAGCCGCCAAAAATTGTCAAGAAGCAAAGGTCGCGAATTGACAGGTTTTTGCTGCCCAAAACGAAAAGCAGCATTCGGTCAGGTCCTGCAAAGTGCAAATCGTGCACAGGTGAACCCAATTGAGCGCGAATGCGAGTGATGCCCACAGCAACTAAGAAATAACCCGCAAAAAACAAAACTGCCAGCCACCAACTCATCCCTTGCCACACACATAGCAGTGTCAAGACGAGAAAGCACATGAAGAAACCGAGTGCCCACTTCGTTTGAGGACTATGGGTTAGTGACCTGTTGATCAAGGTTGCGGTATGGTCACTTACTTTTGCGCACTCACTTTCGTTCACTCGCTTTCCCATCAGATCTTGCCTTTTCATTTCGCCACTCGTTCTGGCACTCGCCCGTGCTTTAACTTGCGCCCATGTCTGCTTTAACGATTGCGCACCTTCTTTCAACTTCGGCAACAACGCCAACAGTGCCCAACAAGCGTAAGCGCCAAATTGTTGCTCTTCAGCGTAAGGAAATCGTGGCAGTCCCCACCATCCCGTCATTGCAGCGAGAACTCGTTCAATCTTCCAGACGAGGTAAAAGACCCAGCAGGAAAGTGTCAAGTCAACGGGCATCAAGAAACCCAAGCCGACGCCAAAAGGCAACAAAGTTATGGGCGTCCAACCAATGGCGTTGAGGGGTCGGTTCGGGAAAAACGGGCTTAAGTCAAACAACCACCCTCCCATGCTGGGGATA